>JBAYGL010000421.1:0-4887 GCA_041666725.1 Limisphaerales bacterium | reverse complement strand
CCGGCTCCTCAAGCAGGCGGGCGAGGCCGGGAGAACGCGGCTGGCCGAGCTTCACGCGGTAGAGCAGCAGGCCGGCTTCCTTTTCGAGCGCCTCGGCACCCTGCGGCTGCGAACCGTCGGCGGGCTTGAGCTTCTTGAGCAGGTCCTCGGCTTCGCGGAGATAGCGGTCGCAAAGCTGGTGCTGCGTGCGGACGAGGCCCTCAATGCTCGGCTTGTAGGTCGAGTAAACCTGGTTGTCGCGGGCGACGACCGCCGGGCCGCTGATGATGAGCGGCGTGCGCGCCTCGTCGATCAGGATGCTGTCCACCTCGTCCACGATGGCGAAGAAGTGCCCGCGCTGGACCTGGTCGGCGGCGGTGGTGGCCATGCCGTTGTCGCGAAGGTAGTCGAAGCCGAACTCGGCGTTGGTGCCGTAGGTGATGTCGCAGGCGTATTGCGCGCGCCGGACGGACGGCGGCTGGTCGTGCAGGATGCAGCCGACCGTGAGGCCGAGAAACTGGTAAACCGCGCCCATCCACTCGCTGTCGCGGGCGGCGAGGTAGTCGTTGACCGTCACGACGTGGACGCCGCGTCCGGAGAGGGCGTTGAGGAAGGTGGGCAGCGTGGCGACGAGCGTCTTGCCTTCGCCGGTGGCCATTTCCGAAATCATGCCCTTGTGCAGGGCCATGCCGCCGATGAGCTGCACGTCGAAGGGCACCATCTCCCAGCGCAGGGGATGCCCGCGCACGGTCACGTCCGTGCCGCACATGCGGCGGCAGGCGTTCTTCACGACGGCGAAGGCCTCGGGCAGGACGGCCTCCAGCTCACGCGCCAGCTCGGCATCGTCCTGGATGGCGGAGAGCCGGGTCTTCCATGCGGCGGTCTTGTCGCGCAGGACCTGCTCTGGTTGCGACTGCAGGGCGGCCTCCAGCTCGTTGATTTGTTTCACGAGCGGCCACAGGCGCTTCAACTCGCGTTCGTTCTTTGAGCCGAAGATTTTCTTAAAGATGGTTCCAAGCATGATCGAAAGAGGGGGCGAAGCTACGGGATGAAGAGGGAGGCGTCAAAGGGGAAGAACGAATCTTGGGACGCGAATTTGCGCAATGTTTCCCGTCAGCGCTTCACATCTTCCTTGAATTCACACCGCCCGCCTGTCATCAAAACCGCCGACGTGTTCAAGCGCGCTGCCAAAGTAGCCGTGATCCTGGCCGTGGCCCTATCGATTGGGCTGCACTGGGCCCTGCTGCAATCCGTCGCGTGGACCGGCATGTTCGTTGGCTTCGCGCAACAGACCTCGTTACGGGAGGCGTTCTCCAAGACTTTCGATGGCAAGCATCCCTGCCGGCTTTGCAATCTGGTCCGCGACGGCCAGAAGTCGGAAAAGGAAAAGGCACCGCAGCTGCCTCTGGTGAAGATTGAGTCGGTTCCCTGCGCGGACGCCTTCGAGCTGCTGCCTCCTCCTCCGTTTTCGCCTCCGCCGGCTTTCGACATGGCCGTGTTGCCACGCGCCGAGTCTCCTCCCTGCCCCCCGCCCCGGGCGGCCTAGTCTCTCCTCCCAAGCCCGCGTGAACCCGGGCTGTGGCTCCGCCGTGTGGCGTGGCCGTTTGAACAGCCTTTTCACGCGGACCGTCACCCGGACGTTGTGCCGGGTTGACTGAAACCAATTGGGCGGCGAGGCGAAACTCCCGGACGCTGCTTGTTGGGATTCCCCCTGTCTGCGTCCGGATTTTTCGACCGCCTCCCAGCCTTTCCTCCAAATACGCCGCGGTCGGTGCCCGGTGTGCGAAGTGAAAATGCAGAAGCAGAAAAATTTAGGGATGCGGGATCTGATTAGCTGTCGGGCGGCTCGTTGTCCAGCCCGCCCGTCGGCGCACCATTAGTCGATCCCGCATCCCGCTCATTGAACGGTCCCATTGACGTATGAAACTCGAAAGCAATCAACCCAAACCTGCCAGCCTGTCGCAATCACGCGATGTGCCGGCGCCTGCCTTCACCCTGATCGAACTCCTGGTGGTCATCGCCATCATCGCAATTCTCGCCGGCATGCTTCTGCCCGCGCTGGCCAAGGCGAAGGAGAAGACCAAGGGCGTTCGCTGTCTCAGCAACACCCGGCAGCTCGCGATGGCGAGCGCGCTCTACGCCGATGATTACGCCCGGCATGTGCCGTTCGTGACCGGGTCAGATCGGAAGATGCTGCTCTACCCGTATCTCAAACAGGGCAGCAACAACTCCGACACCGCCGACGGGCAGGTCTGGAACTGCCCCAGCAACCGCCAGCAAACCAACTCTGCCGGCTACGGCCTGAACTCGCTGCTGAACAATGTGTTCGTGTCCATCATCCGCAACCCGACGGAGACGGTGGACATCACCGATGCGGGCATCAACAACGTCGTGGGCGGCGTGCCGACCTATATTCTCTCCACCCACGCAATGCCCCCGTCCACGGTTCAAAACGCCTCGCTGGGCCGTCCCAACCCGCGTCATCAGGACGGCAAGGCTGTGAACGTTGGCTTCATGGACGGCCATGCCGTCCCGACCCTCGTTCAGGCACCTTTCTATCCAGGCCTCGCGGGTGTCTGGCTGGGCAACGGCATCACGAATCCCGACAACCCCAGCTACAAGGACCAGATGTGGGACACGTTCTGAATGGCATCGAATGGAAACGGAAGAACTGCATCCAATGCCTGAAACAATTCCCCGGACAACCGCGTCGTCTGAGCGTCGCGGCTACCACGGGTGAACCACACACACAACACAGCAGCACCACAACACACAATGAAAGAAACCACGAAGACCGCAATTCGCGCCGCCGCCGTTCTCGGCGTCGCCTTTGGCCTGTGCGTCACCGGCCTCATCGCCGCCGACGCCAAGAGCAGCCCCATCAAGGACGCCATGCAGAAATACCACAAGGCGCCCAAGGGCACCGACCCGCTGTGCAAGAAGGCGGGGGCGGGCCAGGCCTCGAAGGAGGAGCTGGCCGGCATGGTCGCCGCCTACAAGGCGATGTGCGCCTCCAAGCCGCCCCAGGGCGACCAGGCCAAGTGGGTGAAGCTCTGCTCCACGCTCGCCAATGCCACCGCCTCGCTCGAAAAGGGTGAAGCTGGCGCGGCGGACAAATACAAGGCGGCCGTGAACTGCAAGGGCTGCCACGAGGAGTTCAAGCCCGCCAAGAAGTAATCCTTCCCCCCATCGCGCCCACCGGAGCCTCCCGCTCCGGTGCGGCGCGGGCGGTGGCTGCCCTGTATTTTCCCCTTTCATTCCTTCCGATGAGATTTGTTTTGTCCCTCCTCATGGCCTCCGCGTCGTTGTGTTCCGCCGCTGAGAAGCCGGCCACGCCCGTCACGGCCTCCGTCACCAACCGGTTCCGCATCACCGGCATGAGCTGCGCCGGTTGCGCGGGCGGGCTCGAAGCGGAACTCCGCCTCACGCCCGGCATCGCTCGTGCCAGCGTCACGTTCACCAACGGACTCGCCGTCGTCGCCTTTGACACGAACCGCGTCGCCACGGCGAAGCTGCTCAAGGTCATCGAGGAGGCGGGCTTCAAGGGCGCGCTGGCAAAGCCATGAGTTCATCGGCGTCAGCCCCGGCCCGCGATCCCGTCGCCCGGGAGATCGCGATATTCCTCACAGCCCTGGTGCTGGTGGGGCTCGCCCTTGCGGGCGTCACGGCACTAGTCCGCAGGCCGCCTGTTGTCAGCGCGCCTGAAATGCCGCATCCGCCGGCGCGGAAACTGGTGGATTTCTCCCTCGTGAACTGGGACGGGCGCGCCGTCACGCGCGCCGACCTGGAGGGCAAATTTCTGGTCGTGAGCTTCCTGTTCACGAGCTGCTCGGCCACCTGCACGGAAATCAGCCGCCGCCTCGAACGCGTGCAGGCGGAGACCGCCGCCGAGGGAGACGTGCGGATCGTCTCCTTCAGCATGGACCCGCGCACCGACCGGCCGCCGGTGCTCGCTCAGTTTGCCCGCCGGTGGAACGCCGACCCGCAGCGCTGGTTCCTGCTGACAGGCGAGAAGGCGGAGCTGCACCGCGTCATCGAAGCCAGCTTCCTCTCCCGTGACTTGGGCGCGGTGGACGAGCCTTCCTCCGGGTTCCGCCACCACTACGCGGTTGTGCTTGTGGACCGCTCCGGCACCGTGCGGCACCATTTCAACGGTCTTGCGCCGACGGTGGCGGCGGATGTTCTCGATGCATTGGACAGACTCCGGGAGGAGAAGCGCACGCCGTGAAGCTCCGTCTCGCTTTCGCTCTTGCCGCCGTGGTCCTGTGCGGTTGCGGTGAACCGCCGCAATCTTCCCCATCGCTCGCAACCAAACCCATCGCACCTGCCCCCGCAACCAACTCCGCGCTCCGCTCCTTCGATACGCGCGGCGTCATCCGCGAGCTGCCCGGCGGGGACAAGGCCGTCATCCGCCACGAGGAGATCCCGGGCTACATGCCCAAGATGACGATGGAACTCACCGTCCGGAACACCAACGAGCTGCTCGGCCTCCAGGTCGGCGAGGAAATCACCTTCACGCTTTTTGCCGACGCCGACACGCACTGGATTGAATCCCTTCAGCGCACCAAGGCCGCGTCCGCGCTCGTCACCACGCCGCCGTCTCCCCGGCAGCCTGCGAAACTCCGCGAACTCCAGCCCGGGGACCTGATGCTCGACGCCGAACTGCTCACCGAGTCGGGACGCAGCGTGAAGTTCTCCGACTACAAGGGCCGCGCGCTGGCCTTCACCTTCATCTTCACTCGTTGTCCGCTGCCGGACTTCTGCCCGCGCATGGGCAACCGCTTCAAGGAGGCGCGCGAACTTCTCTTCAACCGCCCGAACGCGCCGACCAACTGGCAGTTCCTCTGCATCTCCTTCGACCCCGAGAACGACCTGCCGCCGGTGCTCGCAAATTACGCCCGCAACTAT
>JBAYGL010000420.1:0-4902 GCA_041666725.1 Limisphaerales bacterium | reverse complement strand
GCGGGTTCCGCGTTCCAAACCTTGATGTCATCGAACCAGCCGCTCTGACCGGCGACCCCGAGTTCAATCTTCGACTTGGTGAGATGGCCGATGCCGGCGGACTTGAGGTAAGCGACGGGCTTGCCATCAATGCTGGCCCTCATTTCGTCGCCGACGGTTTCGACCGTGAAGGTGTAGCTCTTGTTCTGTTCCAGCTTCACCGGATAGGTGGCGCTTTTGCCGGCCATCCGCCTGGCGACTTCCGCCTTCTTGCCGGGATCAGCCTTCATCGCCTTGAGCGCCTCGTTCTGGCTGCCTTCGCGCTCGTCCATGATGGTCACCTTGTCGAGGCGCACCTGGGCGCGGCAGAGGTGGCCGTAATGCGAGCCGGTGTATTTGCGGTCGTCGAACTCCACATCAATCATCGTCGCGCCGTCGAAGCGGATCTTGCATTCCACGACGCTGTCCCTGGTCGGCACCTCGAGCCCGTAGACCGCGGCGTGCGCCGTGATCACGGACTTGCCGTCCTTCGAGGGCGTGTCCTTCACGCGGGTTTGCCTGCCCTTCAACGCGCCGTTTTCAAACGCGAACGTGTCCACCACGCGATGCCAGCGCTTGTCGTGCTCCGCGCCGTTCATCTCATCGGAGAACAACAGCTCCTTCTTCTGGGCGATCGGCCCGCCCGGGATGGCGGGAAGCTTGGGAGCCTCGGCGGCAAAGGCCGACGCGGCGATGAGGGAGAGGGCGACGAGGGAGAGACGTGTATTCATGAGGTGAAAACTAGAATTATGCGGCAGAAGGGATAGCAAGCGGTTTGCCGGAGTGCAAGCCGACTACCGCTTCGCGGGTTCCGCGTTCCAGATCTTGATGTCATCGAACCAGCCGCTTCTGCCGCCGCAGCCGAGCTCGATTTTGGACTTCGTGGGATGCGCGATGCCCGGTGACTTGAGAAACGCCGCGGGCTTTCCATCCACGCTCGCGCGCATCTCGTCGCCGGTCGTTTCCACCACGAGCGTGTGCCACTCCCCGCTGGAGATCTTCGCCGGGAACGTCGCGCTCCTGCCTTCCAGCAACTTCGCGCGCTCGGCCTTCCTGGCGGGGTCGCTGCCCATCGCGTAGATGTCGTTGCGCATCGAGCCTTCCTTTTGATCCGCAATGACGACGCTGGTCGGTGTGACGCGCGCGAAACTGATGTGGCCGTAATGCGCGCCGGCGAAACTGCGGTCGTCGAACTCCACCGAGACAAGCGTCGCGCCGTCGAAGCGGAACTTCACCTCCACCACGCTGTCCTTGGTGGGGACATCCAGCCCGTGCACGGCGGCGTGCGCCTTGATCGCGGGCTTGCCGTTGGCGGCGGGCGCGTCCTTGTCGCGCAGCTGCGTGCCCTTCAGCGCGCCGTTCTCGACAGTGAACGTCGGCACCACCTTGTGCCAGACCTTGGCCGGCTCGGCGCCCTGGAAGTCATCCGAGAAAAGCAGCTCCTTCTTCTGCGCAACCGGCCCGGCGGGGATGGCGGGCAGCTTGGGCGCTTCTGCGGAGAATACGGATGCGGTGATGAGCGGAAGGGCGACGAGGGCGAGGCGAATGTTCATGAATGATCGAAGTTGAATCGTGTGCCGGATGGATACCAAGCCCGCTGCGCTGGTAAAAGTCGAGCGCCTTGGCTGCTGCGGCGCGGCGGCTGCGCTCAAACCGTCGCGGCATGTCGGCAGGGCGGGCCGGCATCAGATCGGTTTCAACGGCGACATTTTGTCCGTTGTTTGCACCTTTTCCCGACCCTTTCTGTTCGAGGTGGACGATGCTCCACGGCGTGCCACACTTCCGCGACATGATAAACTCCATGGCTTGGGCAAAAATCCATCACGGCAGGATCTCCAGCCTGCGCCTCTTGCTTGGTTGGAGTTGCTTGAGTTTGTTTTGCCTTTTCAGCGCGCCCGTTGCCGTGCGAGCCCAGGAGGCGGCAAACAGCTTCATTGGCCCTGAAGACGCGAACATCGGCTACTCGGACTACGTGCGTATGGAGTTCGTCCTTTCCCCGGTGGGTTCGTCCACCAAACTGGCGCGGTTTGACCGTGTTCTCGACATTCCTGCAAAGGGGTATCGCTGGGATAACCCGGGGGCACGCATTCGTTTCCGCACCGACGCGGCCCGCGTGAAGGCGTTGCTCTACTTCAATGAACTCCACACGTCCACCAGTGCGCGCAACAGCCGTGGTCTCTATCTCATTGATGGCGCGAGCAAGCCGGAGTGGGCCTTCCACACGAAAACGGCCGCGACGAGGCGGGCGCCCGAATCGGTTGCAGTGACGATGGCGGCCGGCGGTGCCTCTGGTTTTCACGATTACGAACTGATCCTGCCTTACGGAGACTCCGCCGATTTCCAGGGCCTGGAGGTCAATCCCGAAGCCCGTTTTGAGGCACCGCATGCGCGTCCGGCGTTGCGTTATCTGGCTTATGGCGACTCGATCACGCACGGCTTCACGGCCAGTGCGGTGGACAAAAGCTACGCCTTCCTGGTGGCGCAAAAGAAGGGCTGGCAACTTGTGAATCTCGGACTGGGCGGACGCGCTTCCAACGTGTCCGACGCCAGGGTGGTGACTTCGCTCAAGGCCGATGTGATTTCGGTGCTCATGGGCGCGAACGACTGGCAGGGCGGCGGGCCGCTGGCGCGCTACCGTTCCAACATGATGGGATTCTTTGACGCCATCCGCGCCGCGCAGCCCACCGTGCCCATCTATTATCTGACATCCCTGTGGGTGCCTCCGTCGTGGAACCCGAAGGGGCAGGTGGCCGATCTGGAGAGCTATCGCAAGGTGGCTCGTGAAATCGTCGCCGCCCGCAACGATCCGAACCTGCACCTGGTCGAAGGCCTTGAATTGATCGACCACGAAGCGGCCTTGTTCGATGCCACGCCGGTGCATCCCAACGACAAGGGCTTTGCCCAGATGGGCGAACGGCTCGCCGCCCAAATGCAGCAGCCGGGGAAGTGAGAACCGTGAAAGCGGTCCGGTGATCCTCCCAAGCTCGACGCGAAGAGGAGCCGACGACTTTGCCGCCAGCGCCTGGCAAACGGACCTGATTGAGCCGCGGTGGCGAACGGGCCGGGCGTGTTAAACGACGCCTCGCGACACCAACCTCCCGCAGCCCTCATCCCTCCCGGTTGTTCACGGGACCGCCTCCGTCTCCGGCAGCGACGCAGTCGCCTTGCAGGAAGATTTCCGGCAACCCGGCTGCACGCGGTTATGCCGGGCCCGCAAGCGGGACAAACCCGGCAAGCGCAGGAACACCGGCAGAAACCTGTAAAATGGCGGCGGCGCTCCCGCCCAAAACAACATCCGGTGAAAGATGTTCTCCCAACGCGACGTGTTTTGCTCCGCGCCGTGGACGAGCGTGGGGCAGCGCAGGATGGCCTGGTTGATCCGCTCAATGACCCGGCGCTCGTCCACGTCCGGGGAGAAATAGAACGTGGGGCGGCAGAGGTCGTTGTCGGATTTGATGACTGATTGCGCGACGGCGATCCGGGCGAGTTCCGTGCCGGGAAAGATCCTCAGGCCGGTCAACAGGACCGTGAGGAAGCGCTTGCGGTTCAGATGCGTTTCAATGAAGGAGACGGTTTCCTCAACGGTCGCCTGCGTTTCACCCGGCCCGCCCAGCAGAAAAAACCATGTGCACCGGATGCCCGAGGCGTGGGCGTATTCCGCCGTGCGCCTGACCTGATCGAGGGTGAAACCCTTGTGCAGGTTGCGCAGCATCGTTTCACTGGCCGAGTCCGCGCTGATGACCAGCGAGCAAAACCCCGCGCGTTTCATGAGTGGGAACAATTCCGGCGAGACGGCGGATGGATTGATGCCCACCGCGGAGAGATTCACCCGCAGCTTGCGGCGGATGACTTCTTCGCAGATCGCGCGGGCGTGGCTTTCCGGCACGTTGAAAGTGGAGTCTGTAAACTCGAACGTGCGCGGCCCGACCTTGGCCGCCACGCGCTCGATTTCGTCCACGATGTCGGTCGCGCTCCGTTTGCGGAATGCGTGACCCTCCATCACCGGGTAGTTGCAGTAAATGCACCCAAGCGGACAGCCGCGCTTGGTGTGAACCGCCCATGCGCCTCCGGCGCGCTCATAACCGCGCCAGTGAATCCAGTCTTCCATGTGCGAACCGGCGAACTCCTCCTGCCGCACCGGCTCGCTGGCGAAGATTTTCCCATCCACGCGATGGCACAGGCCGGGAATGTCGGAAAAAACATCCCGGCCCTCCAGCGCTGCGAGCAGCCGGGGAAAAGCCACCTCGCCTTCACCAACCACGGCGAAGTCCGCATCCAGCCGCTCCAACATGGCCCGCTTCAAGATGGAGACCGCCGGGCCGCCCAGCACGATGCGGGCGCGGCTATGCCGGCGGACAAGAGCGAGAAGTTCATGCACTTCGGCCAGTTGCCACGTCGTGCGCTGGGCGATGATGTTGTCGATGTTTCGGACCGACAGGCCCACCACGTCTGGCGCGAAATCCCGCAAGGCGTCCGCCAGTTCCGCCTCCGGCGCGCGGCTCATCATCAGATCAACAAACCGCACCTCGTGACCTGCGCGACGAGTGGCCGTGGCCACATAGCTCAAGCCGATGGGCGGCGCGGGCTCAAGGATTCGCGTGCGGTTGGTATAGACGAGCATCACGCGCATGACCGGAAGATGACAGATGCCCGACACCATGTGAAGCGCCGCATTCGCCACGGACCGCGCAAGTCGCTCAACTCTCAGTCGGGACCATGCAGTTGGAGCGCGGCATTCATGCCGCAGAAGCGTGGAAGCCAAAGGAGATCGACGGATTCCCGGGCCGGCAGCGCGGACGAACCAAACGGTGCAATCCTCCGCAAACGCCGGCAGAGACGCGAACACACAGACAGCCGGACGTTCCTGCGGCGTGAACGCCGCGC
>JBAYGL010000419.1:0-4909 GCA_041666725.1 Limisphaerales bacterium | reverse complement strand
GCCACCTGGGCATCCAGTTCCAGCAAGGCGGGCATGGGGACGTAGGGCGGAGGGGCAGCTTCGTCGGGAGCGGTGCTGGCCGCCGGGGCCTTGGCCGCCTTCTTGTCGCCTGTGGCGTCGGCGGCGGGCTTTGCCTTCTTGGCGGGCTGTGCGGAAACGGTCCCCGCGTCCTCCTCCTTCTTCTTTCCGCAGGCGGACAGGAGTGACACGCAGACGACAACACAAAATAGCAATGCGATTGGTTTCATTTCTTGGGCGAACGCCGCAGAAGCTATCAAAGAAACAAACCCTGTCAACCGGGGAAATGGGCAGACCGAATGCCGAGGAAAAGCGCCGCAAATAACCTGCGGCGGCACCGGCGGTCATCAGAACGCAACAGCCCCCCACCCCGTTTGGGGGCTGGGGCACTGATGACGAAGTGATGATGGGGTAGCCGCAGGCTTCAGCCTGCGCATCTGGTCGGAAGAGGATTCGCAACCTGAAGGTTGCGACTACGCGGGGGCTAGTCGCCGGCCTTGATGGTCCACATGCCCGTTGCCTTGGTGTTGCTGGTCTGCGATCCCAGCGTTTTATCAGGGCGCACGAAGTCCACATGGCCGTCAGCGAATGTGTAGTTGACGCGCCCGCCGTGGAAATTCGCGAGAGTCACGGGCCCGGATGGAGTTGCCGCGCTCGTGGTATCGCCAAAGTGGCGGGATGCAGTCCACATGGGAAATGCGATGTTCTGGTCGTTGCAGCCATCCCAGTTCTGGTAGTGGACGGCTTCTGAGAAGGTGATCGTGCCCACGGCATCGTTGAGGAGACTTTCGCGCGTGCTGGCTTGATGGGTGGGTGGAGGAGTGTTGTTGATCACATCGGCCGGATTCCAGTTCTGGGCAACTGCCGCAGCTCCACCGGGATAATTGTCCCAGAACAATCCTACGGGGGTGGCGCTGTCTGCGTTCGGGGGGAAATCCGCCGCCGTGGCTGCCACGCCACCGATGGTTCTCCAGCCCATGTTGCTCAAGGGCATCGCGTAGGTCCGCCGCGCTCGATTCACGCCGTAGGCGACTCCTTCGACTTTGTCGGACGGGCACAGGAGCGCCTTGATGGTCAAATCCCGAACTCCCGGAGAATGATTGATCCCCTGTGGACTGGCACTGTTGATGTCACCTTGCGTGTAATTGGCTCCCAAGTAGGAATTCAACAAGTCATCCCACGTAATGTCAGGGCTGTAGCCTGTCAACCGGTATCCCGACAACGGAAGTTTTCCATCTTCATCGGTGGTATACATGGCTTGGGCGAGGCCGACCTGCTTGAGGTTGCTGGTGCAGCCGGAGGCCTTGGAACGGCGCTTGGCCGTGGCCAGGGCGGGCATCAACATGCCTGCCAGGATGCCGATGATGGCGATGACGACAAGAAGTTCGATGAGGGTAAACCCGCTGCGGCGGGTCTGGGGGACTGATTCGAGTTTCATGGTTGTTGGGTTTGGCAGTTGTCAGGACGATCAGTTGGGCACTTCTTCGACGTGGGCTTTGTTTCCCTTGTCTTTGACGAGCTGGAAGCGCTTGCCGGGCGGAGGCTGCGGGAGGCGGGGGATGACCTTCATTCGCACCAGCTCTTCGAGATTGTCAGGGACCCGGCGGAACTGGGTTATGAAGTTGGCCACCTGGGCATCCAGTTCCAGCAAGGCGGGCATGGGGACGTAGGGCGGAGGGGCAGCTTCGTCGGGAGCGGTGCTGGCCGCCGGGGCCTTGGCCGCCTTCTTGTCGCCCGTGGCGTCGGCGGCGGGTTTTGCCTTCTTGGCGGGCTGTGCGGAAACGGTCCCCGCGTCCTCCTCCTTCTTCTTTCCGCAGGCGGACAGGAGTGACACGCAGACGACAACACAAGAGAGCAGTGCAATGGACTTCATGGATAACTTAATGACTTTTTCGCTGAATGTCTGAACAGTCATTTAATTGTGTTCCCTTGTCAATCGGCCAGACAGGGTTGCGGAGCCCATGAAGAGCCCGTCTCAGGTTTCTTCTTTCCGCTCAACTGGATTTACCCCAAGCTCCACGGCGTCGCCGATGCGCTTGATCGCCAGAATTGCCGAATTGATCCGGGGCCGCCGCCAGCAGCAGGAACAGAAATCCAAGCGGGCCTACCTGCTGAGTCTCTACCTCGGCGAGGCCAATGGCACGGAAGGTCCCGACCGCGCGTTCCGCCCCAACCGCCAGCGCCAGCACGGCAAGGGCGTCAAAGGCCAGGACAACGCCTGAACTTCTGCGCGCCATTTTCCAAAGGCGCAGCCCCGCCGGATAACTGCCCTCTCGCCGTGGCCCCGCCGGAGTGCTATGGATTTCCCATGAATCGCACGAGCCGGGTGCTTGTCTGCCTGCTGCTCTGGCTGGCGTTCGGGGTGCCCGGCCCGCTGTGCGCCGCGGACATGCTGGTCTGGCGGCCCGGCCATGAGCGGGTGGATGCGGATCTCGATGGCTGGGCGTTGCCGCGACTGCTCGAACGCATTGCCGACGCCACGGGCTGGCAGGTGTTTGTCGAGCCGGATACAAAACTCAAGCAGCCGGCTTCGGTGAAATTCAGCAATCTCCCCGTCGGCGAAGCCCTCGGGCGCCTGCTGGGCGAACTCAGTTTCGCCGTGCTGCCGCAGACCAACGCCCCGGCCAAACTTTTCGTCTTCCGCACGTCCATCAGCGACGCCACGCAGCCGGTGAAGCGCCGCGAGTCCGCCAGGGCCGGGCGCATCGCGGATGAAGTGGTCCTGCTCCGCAAGCCCGGCAGCAAGGCCGATGCGGGGGCGCTGGCCAAACGGCTGGGCGCGAAAATCACCGGGCAGGTGGATGCGTTCGGCGCGTATCGGCTGAAGTTCGCCGATGCGGAAGCCGCGCGGCAGGCGCTCGCGGCGCTCGACGGGAATGCGGACTTCAACGTGGATTTCAACTACGCGATGCCACGTCCGGTGATGGCCGAACCGCTGGCGGCCAGCTCGGCCCTGCCGCTCACGCTCAAGCCCGATGCGAGCGCGCCGGCGGGTCAGTTGATCGTGGGTCTGATTGACACGCCGGTGCAAAAGAACTCGCTCTACAGCGAGTTTCTCTTGCAAGGCATTTCCGTCGCCGGCGAGGTGACACCCGGCGACTCCGGTCCGACGCATGGCCCCTCGATGTTTCAAACGCTCATGCGCGGCCTCGCCAACACGCAGGACAAGGACGCAACTTCCGCCGTGCGCGTGCTGCCCGTGGACGTGTATGGCAACGCGGAGTCAACGAGCACCTTCAATGTCGCGCGCGGCATCGTGGAGGCGCTCAACGCCGGGGCCACCGTGGTCAACCTGAGCCTGGCCGGCGCGGGCGACAGCGAGTTGCTGCACAATGTGATCACCCAGGGCGCGGCGCGCGGCGTTTTGTTCATCGCCGCCGCCGGCAACGAGCCGACCACCGTCCTGAATTATCCGGCCGCGTATCCCGAAGTGCTCGCCGTGACGGCGGGAGCCCGCGACGGCCAGCTCGCAAGCTACGCGAATCGTGGCGACTTCGTGGATGTGGCCGCACCCGGATCAAGCATCGTCTATTTCGGCGGCAGGGCTTACCTGGTCAGCGGCACCTCGGCTTCGACGGCGTTCGTCTCCGGCCTTGCCGCCGGCATGAAGTCCGCGACGGGCGCATCCGCCGACGCGATCATCAAGCAGCTCAAGGAAGTGCTCGCAGTGCCGAAGACGGGCGGGAAGTGAGCGGCCTGCCAGAGGGCCGCGCAGTTGGGTGTCCACCCTTCAGGGTGTCCCGGCCCGCCCGACACGCTGAAGCGTGGACACCGAGCCAAAGCCCCGGTCTGCGGCCGGGCGCGAACCGGACTCAGCCTGGGAACTCGCCGGGTCAGAGACCGGCGCTCCGAAGACGCGTTAGCCGCACGCTGACGTGGCGAGTCTCGGGGATGATGAACTTCTTCACCTCGACCGTGACCGCCTCCGCGCCGAAATCCGCCAGCACCATCGCCGCGATGTCCGCCGCGAGTTTCTCGATCAGCTTCCAGCTCCGGCCCTCGCCGAAGTTGAGAAGGCGGCGCGACACGGCGTAGTAATCGATCGTCTCTCGCAGGTCATCGCTCGCGGCGGCGCGGGTGAAGTCACGCTGCATCTCGACGGTCAGCAGCAGCCGCTGCGGTTGCGCGCGCTCCGCATCCGGCACGCCGACGCGGTAGTGAACTTCGAGGTCGGTGAGGGTGATGGAGTTCATGGGAAAGGATGACTGATGAAGTATGAAGGATGAATGGGCGGCAGCAACCGTGCGCTCGCCCTCTTCATTCATACTTCATACCTCATCCTTCATAATTTCTTCCAGAAGCACGCGCGTCGGCTGGTTCAAATCCATCGCCATCGCCTCTGCCAGCGTCACCCAGCGGAACTCCTCCGCCTCCTCGTTCAGCGTCACGGGCGGTGCGGAGCCGGCGGCGCGGCAGGTGTAGTTGAGCAGGAGGAAGTGCGCGTCGCGGTAAAACTCCTTCGAGTGGATGCAGTCCTGCACCAGCACGAAGCGGATGTCCGTGATGTCGAGGTTCGTCTCCTCTTTGAGCTCGCGGCGCAAGGCATCTTCGGACCGCTCGCCCCACTTGATCTTGCCGCCGGGAATACCCCAGAGATGCGACCATTTCTGCGTGCGGATCATGAGCACGCGGCCGGCATCGTCGAAGATGAGGCCGCCGACGGTGGAGATGGGAACGGGGGGAGAGTTGAGAGTTGAGGGTTGAGGGTTGAGAGACATTCCGTTCCGCGTCAGCAGGTCGCGGAGTTCGCCGAGGTGCTCGACGATGAGGTCGGGCGCGGCGGCGCGGAGCTGTGGAAGCTTGTTGTAGCCGGTGAGCACGGCGACGGAGTGGATGCCGCCGTGCTTGGCCGTCTCGATGTCGTGCGCCATGTCGCCGATGAAGACGGTGG
>JBAYGL010000418.1:0-4917 GCA_041666725.1 Limisphaerales bacterium | reverse complement strand
TGCCAGCCGGGCACGCGGCGACATGGCGCTGCTGCTGGCCCGTCGTCGGACGGGGCGGACTTCCACCTTCGTCCCGTCTGGGAGCTTCGCCTTCGCGTCGAGCACGATGACGCCGCCTGCGACTGTTCCTTTGTAGCTCATGCCTTTGTCCGTTGTTCTCGGGAAGGTAGTCGGCTCGGGCGCGGCCAGCAATGCGGTTTTTCCCGTCAGTGCGCCCCGACTTGTTGCGCGCGTTCGTTGAGGAAGTCGGCGAGCACCTTGCCGGGTTCCTGGTCGGTGACAACTTCGCGGTAGTCGGCGTTGAATTCGAGGCAGGCCTGGCGGAGGCGGGCGCGGTGGGCGTCGAAGGCGCGGAGGTATTCGTCGCGCACCATCGCCGGCTCGGTCACGAGGCTGAAGGGGCTTTCCAAATCCTGGAAGCGCAGCGGGCGGTCGAACTTGAACTCCATCTCCATCCGGTCGAGAAGGTGGAACACGGCGAGGTCGTGCTTCTGGAAGCGCAGGTGTTGCAGGCAGCCGAGCAGCGGCTCCAGCTCGCAGAAGAAGTCGGAGAACACGATGACCAGCGCGCGGCGGCGGATTTTCTCGGCAAGATCGTGAAGCGTCTGAAGCAAGGTCGTGGGGCCGCGCGGTTCGAGGGTTTCGAGGGCATTGAGGATTTCCTGGAGGTGCGCGGGGTTGCGGCGCGGCGGGAGTTCGGGAGACGCATTCTCCCCGACGCAGTAGAGACCGGCGGCGTCACCCTGCTGAACGGCAAGGTAGGCGAGCGTGCCGGCGAGCTGGCGGGCAAAGGCGAACTTGCTCGGTCCGGTTTTGCCCGCAAAAGCCATTGAGGCGCTGGCGTCGAGGATGAGGCAGCAGCGGAGGTTCGTGTCCGCCTCGAACTCCTTCATGTAGTAGCGGTCGGTGCGGCCCAGCACGCGCCAGTCGAGACGGCGCAGGTCGTCGCCGGGCACGTAGCTGCGATATTCGGCGAACTCGACGCTGGAGCCACGGTGCGGGCTTTTGTGATGGCCGGAGACGCTGCCCTCCATCGCGAAGCGCGACACGAGCGGCACATGC
Organism: Limisphaerales bacterium; assembly: GCA_041666725.1. Lineage (GTDB taxonomy): Bacteria > Verrucomicrobiota > Verrucomicrobiia > Limisphaerales > SXTU01 > SXTU01. Next base: position 3,855 of record JBAYGL010000418.1, on the reverse strand, counting down.
GCAAGCTGCGCAAGAACGGCGGCGTCGAGAAAGGAGCTGGGTTTGGAGTCGGGGGCGGGCATCAGCGAAGTTCGACGCCAGCCGTTGCGCGCCGCGAGAAAGGAAGCTCAGCCCCTGGAGTTCGCCCCTTGTGGCACGGCTTTCGAAATGTTGGCTCCGGCTTGATTTGAAATCGACGCTAGGGCCATGAGCGAAGGAAAATCAAGTTCTCTTAGCCCGAAGTAGCGGCGGCGCAGCCGCCGGGTAGCACAGGCTACCAGCCTGTGCCGAGCGGCTACCAGCCGCTCGGAACGACGGCGAGGCTTGAACTGTTCCGGGCCGTGCTGGCCAAGGGCGGCCGTCTCGTCATTCCGTCGGGCCGGTGGCCCGACGGCACGGGCTGGTAGCCCGTGCCACCCTGTTCAACTTCGGCGTTCAGGCTTAGCCGGGACGATGCCGTGGAAGTCAGGGGAGCGTCCGGCACTCCGGCCCCGGTTTGGCGCGCTCCCCATCCCGGCCACATCGCACCGCCTGCCACGCAACGCGTGATCGCATTCCGACGGCGTTTGGATAATCTCCGCGGCGTGAAAGCCATCTGTGTTCACTGCTGGTTGTCAGTGGTTGCGGCCGTCGTGCTCACCGGCTGTGCGGTTCCGCGAAATTCGATCACGCAGGTCGGCGCGATTGATGCCCTGCTCGCCGGGGTTTACGACGGCCAGGTGGCGAGCGGTGAGTTGACGAGGAAAGGCGACATCGGACTCGGCACCTTCGACCGGCTGGACGGCGAAATGATCATGCTGGGCGGGCACATCTATCAGGTGCGCGCCGACGGCCGGGTGTATTCGCCCCCGGCCGCGGTCACGACGCCATTTGCGGCCGTGGTCAAATTCCGGCCCACTGCCACGCACAATTTGAGCGGCGGCATCAGTTTCCACGAGTTTCAGCGGCGGCTGGATGCGCTGCTGCCAAACACGAACGTGGTGTGCTCGTTCCGCCTGACGGGCACGTTCCGGCAGATGAAAACCCGGAGCGTGTCGGCGCAGACGAAACCGTATGTGCCGCTGGTGGAGGCCACGCGTCAGCAGGCGGTGTTCGAACTGGGGCGTTGTCGCGGGACGATCGTTGGCTTTCGCATGCCGGACTTTGTGAAGGGCGTCAACGTGCCGGGCTGCCACGCGCATTTTCTCACGGACAACCGGGATGCCGGAGGGCATGTGCTGGATTTCACGATGGACGACGGAACGCTGGAGCTGGCGGTGTGTTCGAGGATCGACCTGCGGCTGCCGACGGGTGCAGACGCGCTCAAGGGCATCGATTTCAGCCGCGACCGGACAAAGGAGTTGAACAAGGTGGAAAAGTGAAGGCGGGCCCGCACGCCGCGTTCAGCTTTTCCATCACCCCGCTTTTACCGCGCACTGCCCGGAACGCCCGAACTCACTGCTTCGCGTCGAGCACGCGCCACAGATACCACGCGGCGATGGAGCGGTAGGGACGCCAGCGCTCGCCCTCGGCCAGCAGCTCTTTCGGCGAGGGCAGTTCCTTCCACGCATACGCCCTGGCAAAGCCGCAGCGCACTCCGTAGTCGCCCACCGGCAGCACGTCGCGCCGGCCCAGCGTAAAAATGAGGAACATCTCGACCGTCCACGGCCCGACGCCGCGAATCTCCGTGAGCCGGGCGATCAGCTCGTCGTCGCCCATGCGGGCAGCCTCGCGCCGTGTCGGCACATGACCGGTGACGGTCTTGTGGGCGATGTCCCGGATGGCAGCGGCCTTCGCACGGGACAAACCTGCGCTGCGCAATCGTTCGTCGGAAGCGGCCAGGATGTGTTCCGGCTGTGGAAACTTCGCGCCAGGAAAGAGGGCGATGAAGCGCTTCAGGATGGTCTGTGCCGCCGTCCCGTTGAGCTGCTGGTGCGCGACGGCCTGCACAAGGGATTGAAACGGCTGGCAGTTCCGGCGGGGACGAATCGTGCAGGGCCCCACGTCGCGGATGACGCGCGCGAGCACGCGGTCCACCCTGGACAAGTGACGTTGGGCTTCCTCGTGCATGGAGGAGCGGACGGATTCGTTTACCACGCCCGCTCGATGCTGCGGCGCTTCCAAAGGAACTCGAACATGTTGCCCTCGTGCGGCTGGTCCCAGGAAATCTTCATCGTCGAGACAGGGCCGATGTTCAGGCGGTCGATCTCCGCGAAGTCCGTGACGGCCTCGATGAACTGTGGATCCTTCGTGATCACGCTCGCGGCCAGCGTGTAGCCGATCTTGTGCAGCATCTCGGACTGCGGGCAGGTGACGACGCTGGCGTAGGGGCAGAGAAATTCCTTGTTCGCCAGCGGGTGTGCGAAGCTGTCGCACAGCACGATGGTCGGGCGCATGAACGTGCCTCCCTCGAAGGCGGCCTTGCGCGGACCATTGCGATACCTGGCGGTCACGTCGGTCGCACCCGGAACTTTCAAACCCTCTTCAATCTGCGCATCGATGAAGTCCGCCATCTTCACGTTGGCGAAGCCGGAGAGGCGGGCGTTCGGATCATCGGCGCGCGTCGGGGCGAACGGCCCGATCTTCTTGGCGAGCGCCTCGGCGATTTCGGCGGCGTATTTCGGCACCACGACGGCGGAGGCGTTGATGCAGGAGCGTCCGCCGTTGTCGGAGATGGCTCCCGCGATCACGTCAATGTAGTCCGGCCAGCTCTCGATGCAGTCCTCGCCGATGAGGAACTTGCTCCAGCCGGGCCCGTGAAGCTGGATGGCCGGGTTGTTCGCGTATTGGGCCATCGTGTTCTTGTCGCCGAAGATGAGCGAGCGGCCCGTGGATTTGAGTATCTCCCCTGCCCCTTCGTGGTCGGTCGGATAGAAGCCGAACGCCTCGGCCGGCACGCCGGCCGCGATGAATGCCTGGATGAGGCGGTAAGGAGTCCACGGCTCCTCCTTGCCGGGCTTGATGACCACGGGTGTCTTGAGCGAGATGGCGGGAATCCACAGCGAATTCACCGCCGGAGAGTTGCTGGGCATCACCAGGCCAAGCGCGTTGCAGGTGGGGAAGTAACTCAGCTTCGTGCCAAACTGCTCGCCGGTGCCGCTGTCAAGAATGGCCATGTCCAGCCCGCGCGAAAGGCCGTTGAGGACGAACTTCATGTTCGTCAGCGCGAAGTGGACCTTGTCCATGTTGCGCCGGACCATGTTCCACGGCAGGCCGCTGGTGCAGCTCAGCGTCTCGATGTATTGCTGCGGCGACTGCGTGTGGCCCTGGTCGCCCAGCGGCAGCGTGCCGTTGAGGAAGAGGTCGCCGGCCCTGGCGGACAGCTCCATGAGCTGCGCCACGGTGAACCTCTTCAGCGCGGCCCTGGCGGAACCGATCTTCGCCAGATCACGACGGACGATGCCGGCGTTGACCGTGGAGACGAGGGCCTTGACCTCGCCGGTCTTGTGGTCCCTGACCTCGAACTTCTCGAGGGACTCGTAGGTGCGGCCCAGCCGGAGGACGGGAAGATGCGGAACAGTGCTCATGTTTATTACGTGTGCGGACTATCTCAAAGTGATCACGGGCGGCGCAAGCACTGGTTTTGCGCCCTGCTCGTCCGCGAAGACGACCTTGATGCTGTCGAAGCGGTCCTTGCGCCAGTGGTCTTCACGCAACAGCCAGTCGCGAACAAACTCGGCCACCGTCTTGCGGCACTCCTCACGGACGAGGGCGAGGCGGCGCGGATCGGCGGCGTGGCGGGTGAGCCGGGGCGTGAGGCTGCGTTCCAGCTCGGCCATCTGCTCCCCGGCGTCGAATCGCGCCCAGCCGGCCTCGGAGCGCTTCCGCATCTGGTCGGTGTGAATCGCCGGCGGGAGGCTGGGCCGGATGGCGGGCGCGCGGACGATGCAGGTGCCG
>JBAYGL010000417.1:0-5016 GCA_041666725.1 Limisphaerales bacterium | reverse complement strand
TCAAACGCCGGCCCAAGTATCCGCTCCTCACCCGGCCCCGCCACCAACAGCGCGACCGCCCGCGCCGCAGCGTGCGCAGAACCCGCTCAAACAGCCGTCGGCTTGTCTAAGCGCCATTCCCCCTAAAGGGCCCACATCGCATAAAGCTTGAAAGGCAAAGAGGAGGTGTTCGTGCGGGTCATCTTTCAACCAAACCCTAGTGCCTCGTATAGCTAAGAGAAGTTTCTGGGTTTCCTCGCATGAACGTCGCGTGTTGGGACTACTCAGGTGAGCGACTTCTAGTAGGTGGACTTCCCGCCACCATGGGTCGAGTAAGTGCTTAAGCGTCTCTTTAATGTAGTTCGCGCGTCCCGAGAGAGCACGTGCAGCGAGGAATTCCTGAAAGGTAAGGTGAGTGAAGGCGAAGGTGTCCAGTTCCCGCTCCACGAGAAGCCCGGCCCGTTGCTCGATGATGTCCACGAATTCCTTCGCGCGTTGCTGTGCGCGGGCGTCCTCGTCTCCAAAACGATCATGAAATTGTTCGGCTAACTTGGACTCCAACTCCTTCCGGCTTACGCCGGCGCCCTTTTCGCCGCGCTCGTGAATCCAAAGTGCGACGGGTTCGAGCAGCGCGCACTTCTCCTGTCGGGTCAGTCCGCCGAGCGAGGCCAGTTCCCGCCCCGTGTCCCCCCCGCGCACTTGGTCCCAGTAGCCAAGGAGGAACTCGGTGCATTCCTGATACAACTCGACCCGCCGTTGGGGCAGGCCCACGCCGCGCTGGTGGATGAGCGCGAGGATGGAGAGCAGCAGCGGGTTGGCCGCCAGCGGACGCACGCGCTCCTGTTGGACCGCGGCTTGAAGAGTTTGCGCCGCGCTCTTCGCCTTGTCCCGCGCGGTGGGGTTGTCGCCCTCACGCGCCAGGGTCACAGCCAGATACCAGTTCTCCGCAAAGGCCGCGATGTCGGCATCATCGAAGTCGCGAACACGGCACTCGGAGCACAGGGCCGCCAGGTGCGTGCGGCAGTCGTTCTCATAGCCGCGTGGGCGCGAGGTGAGCACAAAGCGGCAGCCCGGATACGCGCGCACACACGTGGCCACGAACTCGGCAGCCCGCGTGCGCTTGTTGGCGACGGCGACTTCATCCATGCCGTCGAGCAGGACGAGGGCCTTGCCGGTGGCAAGGGCGCGGAGGAAGAAATCGCCGGGGAGGTTCAGGTGGGAGACGTGCGTGGCGTAATATTCCTGCAAATGCCGGGCGAGCAGCGCCGACGGCAAGGGGCTGGGCAGGCCATCCGTCTTCTCCAAGCAGTCGAGGAAGCGGTTGAAGTCGCGCAACGCGACAAAGAGCGGGAGGCGGTCTTGCTCCTTGGCCAGCATCTCGCCGTCGAGTTCCAGACGTTCCTTGAACTGCCGACGTGCATAGGCAAGCGCAAGCCATTTCAGGGCAGTGGTCTTGCCCGCCCCGGGTGCCCCGATGATAGCAAGGTGTGCATGGGCGCGGAGGGCTTCGGTGAGGGTGAGGGTAACTAACGTTTGAACCGGCGGAAGGATTCCTGCTTGCCTTCTCTTTTCGTCCTCCAAAGTCGACTTTCGAGAAGACGATCCCCAAAGGTCTTGGGAAAATAAACTTCCATTTAACACTGGAATATCTTCTACCCTAAAGTCGCGCACGATTTGACTTTCAGTCGCTGTCAATTTGACAAACACCTGCTCTAAGTCCACAGCGATAGGCTGATCGGAAGAGAGAGAATAAAGAGTGAGCTTGCCAAAGCGGTCGATGATATGCTGGCGGTAGGCGTTGGCAACCGCTTCGCTCGGTTGTTGTCCTAGGCGGGATGGTTGGTAGAGCGGCATAGTGCCAAGCCCTTTCAAATCGAACTTCCCGATTTCCGCGAAAGCCAGCGTAGGGATGTTCCCCACCACCAGGCCATGCGTCTCATATGACAAAAGAACAAAGCCGGGTGCGGCTTGGCTCTGCACGCGTGCCGCTTTGTCCGCCGCAGAGGCGGTGTAGCCGGAAGCCGTAGGAGTGGCCTGTCCGCTGTTCAGGCCGATGCGGACTTGCAGCGGGCCGTCCGGAGTTTGGATGTTGGCTTCCTTCAGTTTCTCCTGAATTTCCAGCCCACAGAGCACTCCCAGTTCGGCATCGGGAAAGGCGATAAAAAATCCGTCACCGGTGCCTTCCACAATGACGCCGTTTCGCTTCTGAACGCACGCGTGGATAATGCGGGCGTGCGGAAGTTTGATCTGGTCGTGGAAGTTGTCCTGTCGTTCGCCCGAGGTTTCACCCGGCATCAAGCCCTTTAGCTTGGTGGAGTTCACGATGTCCGTGAACATGAAGGTGACTGAACCGGACGGGAGCGGCCCGGTCGGGAGCGCAGGGAGTGGTTGTGCGTCCGCCATGCCCGGGACGCTAGTAAAGCGGGGCGGGTCTGCCAAGTGGGGAAACCGGGGGGCGCGTCACGGTCCCGGTTCAGTGCAGGATGGGCAGTCCGTGCGGCCGTTGGATGAGTTCCGCATCGAGGTCGAGGAAGTAGTCGAGGCGGCGGGTGGTCTCGGCGTCGTCAATCGCGCGGGCCATGAGGATGTAGCTGGCGTAGTGGTTGCCCTCGGACTCGACGAGGCTGGCGTAGAAGGTGGCGAGCTCCGGATCGTGCGGCGGCAGCTCGCGGGCGAGGATTTGGAACTTCTCGCAGCTCCGGCCTTCGATGAGCGCGCAGCAGATGAGATGATCGACGACCTGGTGCCGTATGCCCTTGCGGACCGCGTGCATGAGACCGGATATCCAGAGGCTGGGATGCGGCTGGCTGAACGGGATGCCGCGCCGCTTGAGCAGCGCGAGCACGAGCTGGAAGTGCTGCAGTTCCTCGATGGCGATGGCGTTCAGCTCATCAACGCGCCCAAAGAGGTCGCGATAGCGTTCCAGCGTGATGGCGGTGGTGGCGGCCTTGCGTTCGAGATGCGCGTGGTCCACCAGCACGGCGGGAAGGTTCGCCAGCATGCGCGGCAGCCAGTCATCCGGCACTTTGGCGCGGAGCATTTCCATGCGGCGATTGTTCAGGGCGGCGGGACGGCGCGGCAACTCGGAAGTTCACAGCGTCGTGCGGGTGGCGTAGCGTGCCTAAACACTTATGAACGCTGAACTCCTCGCCATCCTCCGCTGCCCGGAGACGCGGCAGACGCTCGCTGTCGCCGAAGTCGCCGTGGTGGAGAAGCTCAACGCACAAGTCGCCGCCGGCCAGTTGCGCAACGCGGCGGGCCAGCCCGTCACGGCGAAGCTCGACGGCGGCCTCGTGCGGGCGGATGGCAGGGCGCTCTATCCCGTGCGCAACAACGTGCCAGTGCTGCTCGTGGACGAAGCGATTGCGATGGCGTGACGGAGCGCGGGCTTCAGCCCGCTTCAACGTCCGCAGTTCTAGCGCCACCGCGACTGCATGCACGGTTCCAAGTTCGGGTGTTGAAGCGGACTGAAGTCCGCGCCCCACAGCAAGGTGCGTGTCGCGTTTGTGACTTACTTCGTCAGCTCGGCGAGCTTGGGCGTGATGGCGTCGGCCCAGATTTGGTAGCCGGCCTTCGAGAGGTGGAGGAAGTCAGGCGTGATTTCCGCCTTCATCGCGCCGTTGACGAGGAACTTCCCGCCGATGTCGAGATAGTGGACGCTCTTGCCGTCGTGGAGCTTGGCGAGCGTCGCGTTGACCTCCTTGAGCTTGGCCTGCTGCGGGCCGAACGCGCCGTCGGGCTTGGTGCCGCGCGGGAAGACCGCGAGGAGGAGCACCTTCGTGGCCGGGGATTTCTCGTGGATGGTCTTGACGATCTTGGTCACGCCTTTCGCGATCCCGTCCGCGTCGTCGGTGCCGGAGTTGTTGGTGCCGATCATCAACACGACGGCCTTGGGCGTGATGCCGTCCAGCTCGCCGTTCGTGATGCGCCAGAGGACGTGCTGCGTGCGGTCGCCGCCGATGCCGAAGTTCGCCGGCTTGTAGGCGGCGAAGCTCTTTTCCCAGACATCCTTGCCATTGCCGCGCCAGCCGGCGGTGATGGAGTCGCCGAGGAAGAGAACGTCCACGCCGCCGGCCTTGGCGATGGCGACGTAGCTCTCGTGGGTCTTGATGAACCCGGCGTCCGGTTCGCCGTCGCGGAACTTGGGCGCGGCCACGTCGGGAGCCTGGACGGGGTTGGGCTTCGTAGGCTTGCCGTCCTTCTTCGCGTCTTTCTTGGCCTGTGCGAAGAGCGGCGAGGGCGCGGCGAGCAGGGTGGCGAGGACGAAGGTTTGGAGGAAGGTGGTGCGTTTCATTGGTTTGGTTCGGTGTTCGGACAACGAGGTGTTTCGACGGCGGGCGGAGAGGGATGTTCAACTCTCGGTAGGGTGAGACTCTGTCGAACCCCATTTGCCGACGGAGTCGGCGCGAGCGAAGTGAGCATCTTGGTCATCGCTCTTCCGAGACGCTCGCTCCGCTCGCCTCGCTGCTCGAAATGGGGTTCGACGGAGTCTCACCCTACCGGGTTTGGGGATTCCTCAGGTTCTGGCGGCATCACGACCCACAGCTCGCCGTCCACCTCCACGACGCGCAGTGCCTTCAAGCTCAGTCCGCCGCAAGACCCGTGAATGCACCGGCCATTGAGTGGTTCGTAGATCGCGCCGTGCGTGCGGCAGATGAAAAACTCACCGTCCGTGGTGAAGAAGTCATTGTCGTCGTCCAGCGGCATCGGGATGTGCCGGCAGGCGTTCTCGTAGGCGACGAGGTGCCCGCGCACGTTCGCCGCGAAGCCCTCGCGCCGGATGCCCTCGTGGGTGAAGACGAACTTGCGCGTGCGACCGGGCGGGAGGTCGGCGGCGGGGCAGAGGGGTTGGGAGCGAGTCACGGCGGGGGAAGTGATTAGTAATTAGTGATCAGTCGGCTGCTGTGGCTTGAGTGCATCGCCGAGGAACTAAGCACTAATTACTAATCACTTTCCAACTCAAGCCGCGCTCACAGCCGCGCAATCAGCAGCTCCCGTTGGAAGATGATCTCCTTCGGCAGTTGAGAGTAGAGCTTG
>JBAYGL010000416.1:0-5028 GCA_041666725.1 Limisphaerales bacterium | reverse complement strand
CGTCGAGATACCCGTCGTTGCCGATGGGCGCGCCGTCGAAGACCACGTCGTTCACGCGATGGCCGTCGATCATCAGCAGCACGCGCGAGTTGTAGTCGCCGGGCCGGTTGAAGCCGCGGATGCCGAGGTAGTGGTAGTTGCGGTCGTAAGTCGTGTAAAAGCCCCGCACGCTGCCCAGCACCTCGGCGAGATTCCGGTAGCCGTGGAGCTGGATGTCGCGGTCGGTCACGATGGTCACGTCAGCCGGGGCCAGCGCGGTCGGCTGCGAGTATTTGGCCGCGCTGGTGACGGTCTGGACCTTGACGGTCAGCAGCTCGTCCAGGCTCAGGTCCATCAAGCTGCCCCGCCCGGCGGCCGGCGGCTCGGCGGCGCGCAAACAACAAGTCGCACACACGACCAGCAGGGCACCGGTGCGACGGGCCGTCGGACGGGTTTGAAAACAGGTTTTCATGAGAACTGCATGGCGCGAAGTGTGGACTGATCTGCCAAATGGTAAAACGCGAAGTCTGCCCGGTCAGGCAACCGGGCCCGGTTCATTTTCCGAGGTTTCCGGGCGACGGAGCGACGCGAGCCGCGCGAAGCACTGCGGGCCAGTCCGGGCGGCATCTCCGCGACCGGCCGTGCGCCGTCAAACCGCGAGGGGATGAGTGTCTCGTAGCGGCGCAAAGTGCTCATGCCAATTACCGGTGAAATCTGGTTGAATCCCGGCGCAGGGAACTGGCTCCTCCCTCTCCCTTTGCGGAGCAAGGGGAGAGGGCCGGGGTGAGGGGTTGGCCGCGCCGGCGTGGGTGGCACACCCCTCTTCCGGCCTGCGGCCACCTTCTCCCCTCGCTCCGCGAAGGGAGAAGGAACAACCCGGCCACCGGTGCCAGTTCCAACAACCTTCACGCGGAGTCGGTATCATGCGTGGCGGGCCCTGTCACCTTGCGACAGACGCCCCGGGCAGCCAGACGGGCCGGGGCGCTGGAAAAACAGGTGATGGTCACGCGCGGACTTTAGGGACGGCCGACGGAATCGCAAGGATCACGTAAGTCACTTCGCCTTCCCAAAACACCGCACCACGCCGTCCAGGCTGGAGACGTAGAGGCGGCCCTGCGCCACGGCCATGCCATCCCAGACGGGCGGGCTGGCGAGGTTCAGACCCGCGCCCTGCTTGCCGTCCTCGACGGACACGGCCCAGAGCGAGGCGCCGCGCTTGCCTTCGAGGGCGTCGTCCTGGTCCTGGAGCTGTTGGAGGATGCTCTTGTCCTTCGCGGCGAGGCGCTCGAAGGCATACTCCTCGTCCACCAGATCCTCCGCACCGCTCACGAAGAGCGTCTTGCCGGCCATCGTCATCGCACGCGTGATGATGGGCACATAACGCTGCCAGTCGTTCTGCACGAAGGTCCCCTTCTGCGCAGGCGCGGGCTGGGCTGGATTCGCGACCGCGGATTTCGCGGCGGCCTTCTTGCCCTTGCCAGCGGCGACTGCCGGCGCAGCCGGGGCGCGGCGGAACCACAGCGCGGCTCCGCTGCGGCCCTTGCCGGTCTCGATGCCAGGGCCGGAAATGCCGTGGTTCTTGCCGGCTTCGTCGCGGGCGTCGCCCTTGTCGAACGAGGAGAAGAGCCCGAGTGACTTGTCATTCTTCGCAGTCGGGTCGGCGAGACGGGCCCGCACTTCCGTGGCAGTCAGCGCGCGGGTGTAGATCGCGAGCTGGTCCATCAGGCCGGTGTAGGCACCGGTGAGCGTTTCGCCCGCGATCTTGTTGTCGCCGTCGCCGCCAAGCCGGAGCGGCTGCTTGGGCTGGCCTGCAACGAAGGGCGACTTCGCCTGCCCCACGATCTGTCCGTCCACGTAGAGCTTCATGCTCTGGTCGGCATCCAGCACGCCAACGAGGTGGTGCCAGCCTTCGAGCAACGGCGCAGACGCGGAGGCCCGCGCGTGCTTGCTCGAGCTGTTGATGACGAAGGCCGGCCTGCCCTCGATGAGGATCAGGCCCGCGCCGTTCTGCGGGCCGCCGTGGCCGACAAGCACGCCGTCCTTCGAGTCGGGCAGCACCCAGACTTCAAGCGTGAAGGGCTTGCCGGCGATGTTGATCTTCTCGGTCTGCGCGTAGGTGACGACGAGCGGCTGCGCGGTGGAGGTCGCGGCGGGAGCGTTCTTCGATGCCTGTTTTGCAGCCTTTTTACCCGCCTTGGTGATGGAGCTTCCGTCCACGACAACATCGGGCGCGTCCTTGGGCTGGCGCATGAGCTGGTGCTCCATCGTGGTGGTCCACTTGAAATACTGCGCCTCGCGTCCGTAGGAATAAACGTTCTTGTCGTCGTGGACGAGAATGCGGCCCGTGGGAGTGTATTTGCCGGCCTGGTAGTAGCCGTTGTGGCCGCCGGCGAAGCTCTTGCCATAAACCCAGTAGCTGCGGTGGAACCACGAGTCGTCGAGGAAGCCCATCGGCGCGAAGAGATGCGCGCCCTCGCCCTTCTGCGCCGCGCCCTGCTCGACGGGGTTGTTGCTCACCGGCCCGATGTCCACGCGCTTGCCGTCGGCGGCGATCTTCTGCGTGCGGAGGTAAGTCCACTTCCCGTCGCTGCTGAGAATGTCGTTCAAGCCCACGGGCATTTGCAGCGTCTTGTGGCGGTCGTTGAAGTCGCCGCCGGTCTCCGGGTCAATGCGGTTGTAAGTCTGCTCCGCGACCATCGCGCCGGTCGTGGCGTCGAGCTTCACGTAGCGCAGGCCGTTGTCGAGGAACACGCTCCGACCGGCGACGAGGCTGACCTGGCCGTTCTCCACGAGCACGCTGCCGTGCACCGGCCAGACGCTTTCGACCTGCTCCAGCGCGCAATGCCGGCGGTCGCCGGGCGCGGCATGATACTCCCAGACCAGCGCTCCATCACTCGCGCGGAGGCAATACACCACGCCGTCCTTGCCACCGAAGTAAACGCGGCCCTTCCAGTAGCTCGGCGGCGAATCCACCCGGCCGCCGGCGATGAAGTGCCAGAGCTGCCTGCCGGTGGCGTGATCCAGCGCATGGATCGTGTGGACGTCCACCTGCGAGACGAAGACCTTGCCGCCCGCGATGGAGAGCGCGGAGATGGGGCCGCCGAGCTTGAGTTCCCAGGCCTTGGCGAGGTCGGGTGACAACACCTGGTCGCTGAAGCCTGAACGCTTGTTGTCGTGGCGGTAGGTGGGCCAGTCCTTTGCGTCGGCGTCGGCTTCGAGCGGCGAATTATAGGCCGGGCCCTTCACAAGGCGGGTGGCTTCGGCGCGGATCGGGTGCGGCGTGCCCGCGCCTCCGGCCATGGCGTTGAGACCGTCGAGCTTCGCCTCGGGATAGCAGGCGCAATTGTGCGGGCCGGCGTAGGTGAGGCCGTTGCAGGGCATCACGCCGTAAAGGCACGCGCCGCGCACCCAGTGGTTGAGGTTCCAGTGCTGCTTGTTGATGTCCACGTATTCGATGCCGGTGCGCGACGGGATGAGGAAATTGTCCGTGGCCTTCGCCATGTAGCAGCGGTGATGGAACCAGTAGGTGCTGTCGGGCACGTCGGGCGAGAACTGCTTCTTCACCTCGCCGGTGCGGAGATCGCGCCCCTTGAACTCACCCTTGAGGTTGCCGCTCATCGTGCCCGCGTTCCAGACGAGGCCGCCGGCGACAATCAAATCCTCCGGGGAGCGGTAGCCGGACTTTTCGTGCGCGTCCTGCCAGAGCGTCCTGCCGGTCTCGGCGTCCACGCCGCGCTGCGCGCCGTCGCCGCCCGCGTAGAGGATCGTGTTGCCGGAAAGGACGACGCGCGGGGAATAGTTGAACTCGAAGAGCGTGCGCTTGCCGGCCTTGTCACTGGCCCAGCGCTGCGAGCCGCTGGCGGGATCGAGGCACACGAGAGAATCGCCGTTGTGATACACCAGCCGCTGACCGTCGCAGGCAAGCGTGATGGGCGCGATCTTCTGGTCGGCCTTGCGCCAGAGCAGCCTGCCCGTCTTCGCATCGAAGGCCGCGAGGTCGCGGGGCTTCTGGTCCCAGTTGTATTCGCTCTCGACGCGCTTCTGGTCACTCTGCTGCTTCACGGCGAACTCCTCCAGCACCCACGGACGCGGGTTGATGAGCGCGTAGATCACGCCATCGGCCTCGACGAATTCCTCCGCGCCGCGCGAGCCTTCGCAGGTGAAGAGCGTCTGGCCGGTCGCCCCGTCGAGACAGCTGATCGGCGCCTCGATGCCCAGCGTGACAAAGACGCGGTCGCCATCGCCGACGAGCCGGCGCGTGAGCTGCGTGGGGCCGGACTTGAGCGGCCACAGGTGTGTGTTCCACGACGCGATGGGCTGCTTCCAGAGCACGGTGCCGTTGAACGCGTCGCGCGCGATCAGGTTCCACTTGGCCGGCAGCAGGATCGAGATGCGCGAGCCTTCGTCCATGATGTAGAAGAGCCGGCCGCCGGAGGAAACCTGCGCGCTGAGGCTGCTCATGCGGTCGTGGTGACGCGACCAGCGCGGCGAGCCGACCCACTGCAAGCGCTCGGGCGGAGCGACGACCTTGTCCTTCGAGGCGGTGTTGCCCTTCGCGTCGTAGAAATAGTGCGTCCACTCGTCGAGGTTCGCGTCCTTGGGCTTGACGGTCTTCTGCCACTGGCCGCCGGCCTTCGTGAGCAGCACGCCGTTGGGCACCAGGACGCGCAGCGCCTCGACGCGCGGCACGCTGCCGAGGTTCTCGGCGACGAGGAGGTTGACGAGGTTGTCAATGAACGGGAGCTGCGCGCCGCTGAACTGCTCGACACTGACCGGGCCGTATTTCCCCTGTTGGAAAATCGCCTCACGCGCGGCGGCGACCTTCTTGGCGTCCGCATCCAACGCGACGACCTGATAGCTGTTGTTCGCCCGCAGCGCGGCGGTCAACGCGGCGTCCCCGAAGCCGAGCTGGACGATGATGCCGCCCTTGACGCCAGCGGCCTGGAGGATTTGCCGGGCCTCGTCCGCCGGAGCGGCACGAAGCTGGGAGGAACCGAAATGCAGCGCGAGCGCGACGGCAACAGGTGCGAGGAAGGTGCGTGAATTCAT
>JBAYGL010000415.1:0-5053 GCA_041666725.1 Limisphaerales bacterium | reverse complement strand
TTGCCGAGCGCGAGAGGGATGCGGGCCTTGGAGTTCTTCCACTCGTCCGACTCGAGCAGGTCACGCATGATGACCTTGGTCTTGATGTGGTTCGGCACCTCGATGCCGACGGACGACTTGCCCGGCACGGGGGCCAGGATGTGGATGCGCTCGGCCTTGAGCGCGGCGGCGATGTTGTTTGAAAGGGCGGTGATCTTCTCCAGCTTCACGCCGGGCGCGGGATGCAGCTCGTAGCGCGTGATGGTGGGGCCCTTGGTGATGTCGCCCAGCGCCACCTCGATGTCGAACTGCGCGAGCGTGTTCTTCATCAGCTGCGCGTTGGCCATCAGCTCCTCCTTCGTCTCCGTTGGCTTGAGCGTGAGGTCTGGGTGCTGGAGGAAATCCAGCGGCGGGAGCTGGTAATTCCCGATGAGCGGCACGCTTGCGACGGTCATCGGCTTGGTTTTCTTCGGCTGCGGCCTCGGACGCGGGCGCGGGGCCATGCCGCTGTTGTCGAAGATGTTGGGAGCGGGCGGAGCGTCGGCCGGCTTGACGACATCGTCGAGTTTCGGCGGCTCGGGCACGGCGGCGGCCAGGGCGTCGGCGACATGGACAAGCGGTTCGCCTGGAGCGGCTGGCTCCGGGGCGGAAATTCTCTCGGGTTCCGGCGGTTTCTCAGGCTTGGCCGGCTTGTCCGCTTTTTTGGCCAGGACACTGTCCTTGCCGAGAATGTCCGCAGTCGTGGCCGCGGCGACTTCCTCGGCCTTGATGATGATTGCGTCGCTGGCGGGTTTGACGCCCTCCCCGGGGCTCCAATCCTCCGCGGGCTGTTCCTTCTCCTTGCGTTTTGACTTGGCGGTGAGATCGGCGGGCTTGGGCTGCGGGACGCTGAGGTCGCGCACGCGCGGCTCGGGCACGGGCTTTCCGTCCGCGCCGAGGTCCGGTCCGGACTTTTCGGGCAGGGCGGGTTGTTCGACGGTTTTGGCGATCCGGGTTTTGCCGGCCTTCTCGACTTCATCCTGAAGGCGCCTGGCTTCCTTCTCCAATTCCTTCGCGCGCTTTTCCAACGCGAGTTCCTCCGCGCTCGCTTCGGTGCCGGCGGCGGATTTGTCACCGCGTTGAAAGAGGCCGTGCACCCAGTCGAGCAGGGCGAAGTTGGTGAGGTAGAACAGGCCGATGAGGTAGAGCGTGAGGAAAATGAGCGTGGCTCCGACGGTGCCGAGATAGTGCTTGAAGAGAAACTGGTTCAGCCACATGCCCACCGAGCCGCCGGCAAAGCCGGAGTTGATGGCGCGAACGATGCGGACGAACGCGCCGGGGAAAAGGTCGAAGATCCCGACCAGGCAGAGCAGCAATACAAGGCACCAGGGCCAGCGGCGGCGCAGGTGTTGCACGGGCTCCCAGAAAGGAACCAGCCCCAGGAGCAGCAGCAGCGGGGGCAGGAGGTAGGCTGCCGCGCCAAAGGCGAAAAATGAGCAGTCCGCGACGCGGGCACCCAGCCGGCCGACGAGGTTCTGCGTCTCGGCGTTGGGCTGGGCGGTGTTTGACGCGACGTCGTTTTTGTCGAACGAGAACTGCGCGAGCAGCAGCAGCACGGCGGCGGCCAGCAGCACGAGGCCGAGGATTCCACCCTCGCCGCGCGCGGGCGGCGACTCCCTGTCATTTGCAATGTCCTTACGGGCCACGGGGGGAGACTAGGGAAGGGAATCGGGAAAGGAAAAAGGAAAAAGGAAAAAAGCGACGGGAGCTGATCGTCCTGTGGGCGTGCTCTCATTAGCACCGGGCTTCAGCCCGGTGGTCGCGATGGAAATGGCAGCGAGCCGTTTCAACGGCTTGCTCCGTGATGCCGGGCGTTGTCAGTCGGAAACCGTTGAAACGGTTTCTGCCCCGGTCACGGTTTTCACCCGGCTGAAGCCGGGTGCTGATGAGAGGCGGAAGCGCGCAGGAAGCCGGGGGTGGTTGCATCACTTCTTCATCACGACGAGCAGCGCGAGGTCGAGCACGAAGAGCAGGACGATGGTGATTTCGAGGATGAGCATCCAGCGGTTGTTCTGGTCGGTCTTGAGGAGCTGGTAGAGGCCGTCGAGCGTGCGGAGCTTCTCGTCGATCGTCCGGTGCCACTCGCCCAGGTGGAAGCGCGCGGAGAGCGTCTGGTAGATGCGCGAGAGATGCCAGTCGCCGAAGAATTTCGAGATGTTCAGCAGCTCATCGCTCAGGCGCGCCATGTCCACGCGGATTTCGCGCAGCTCCTGCATGACCACCTTCGAGGGACGCTGGGCCGGCTGGTTGGAGAGGTCGCGGTAGGAGCGCTCCAGCGCGTCGTCGAGCAGGCGGTCGTAGGCTTCCAGCTCGGCGAGCTGCACGTTGGCCAGCTCCATGATGAAGAGCGTCTCCTCGAAGTTGCGCGGGGAGTCCATGATGAGCGCCGCGTCCCAGTCCACCACCGCGAGGTCGCCGCGATAGTAGCTCAGGAAGCGTCCGGTGGACTCCTCGACCTCCTGGTCGGAGAGCTGTTGCACGTCGTGCTCCTGCGTGATCAGCGAGGCCACCTCGCGCCGGTGGCAGGCCAGCCAGTCCTCGGCGCGGAAGTCCTCACCCTCGTGGTCGGGGGTCTGGAAGCAGAAGACCGTGTAAGCCTCCTCCTCGCTCAAGGGCTCGACGGGCCGGATGTAAAAGGCGCGCAGCTCGTTCCGCACCTGTTCGGCGAGGCGCTTCACCTCGTCGTGGAGCGAGCCGTTGCTGAACTGGAGGTCGTGGAACACGACGAGCTCCGTCAGGCTCTTCACCTCGAACGGCACATGGACGGTGATGCTGATGGCGCCGATGGGCAGCAGCTTGAGGGTGCGCTGCACGCGCACGGGGCCGAGCGGGCCGATGCGCTCCTGCGGCGGCAGGCGGATCATCTGCGGCCGGTAGAAGGAGAGCTGGCGCGGACTGCGCTTGCTGGCATCCACGCTGAACTGCGCGACGGGCTGGCCGAGCAGCTCCTTCACCGGCTGCCGCACCATGTCGTAGGCCACGTCGAAGGCGTAGATGAAGACGACTTCGCCGGTGTAGCGCTCCGTTTGCATGGCGCAGTCTAGGCCGGGCAGGCATTGGCGGGCAACTCCGCCGGAGCGGTTTTGTCCGTCCCGCAACCGTGGCCGGCTTAGGTTCGTGCTTTCCGGCATCGCCGGCTTGGCCTACAAACGCCCGCCATGAATTTACGCGAACAGCTCCGCGCCCTGTCCGTCGCCACGCAGGCCGCCCGTGCCGCCGGGAAGCTGATGCGGCAGAACCTCGCCCGCACCAAGCGCGTCAACGAGGCCACGCAGCACGACATCAAGCTCGAGCTGGACGTGCGCTGCCAGAAGCTCATCGAGCGCACGCTGCGGCGGGCGTTCCCGACCGTCGTGATCCTCGGCGAGGAGGGCATCATCGGCGATCCCGCGTCCGCCGCGCGCTGGGTGGTGGACCCGATCGATGGCACGGTCAACTTCACCTACGGCATCCCGCACGCGTGCGTGTCCATCGCCCTGCAGGTGCGCGACGACAAATCAAAGCACGCCGGCGATCCGTTGCGCGGCTACACGACGCTCGTGGGCGTGGTGTATGACCCGTTCCTCGACGAGCTGTGGACGGCGGTGCGCGGCCAGCCGGCGAAGCTGAACGGAAAACCGATTCACGTGAGCAATCGCGGCCGGCTCGACGAGGCCATCGTGGCGATGGGCTTCGCGAAATACGCCAGGACGCTGGCGCTCATGCTGCCGGTCTTCAACCGACTCGTGCATCGCGTCCGCAAGGTCCGGCTGCTCGGCGCGGCGGCTCTGTCCATGACGTGGACGGCAAACGGCCGGCTGGATGCCTACATCGAGAACGGCGTGCGCCTCTGGGATGTGGCGGCGGGCGGCCTGATCGTTGAGTGCGCGGGCGGCGAGTTCTGGTGGCAGCCGGTCGAGGGCGAATACGCCGTGGAGATCTGCGTGAGCAACGGGAAGCTGAGGAAGAAGCTGCAGGCGGAGTAGGCCGCTTTCGAGCGCGCCGACCGAGCGATTCGAAGACGACGCCATCGTTTGGTGTCCACGCTTCAGCGTGTCCCGCAGTCCTTCACCCTGAAGGGTGGATACCGAGCAAACGCCGCCGTCCGGTCACGGCTTTGCCAGCGCTTCTTCAATCCGCTTCGCCACCTGCCTGGCCAGGAATTCGGAGCCTTCCTTCTTGAAGTGGACGTTCGCGGGAAGCTGCACGTCCGCGAGCCTGGGCAGCGTGTAGGCGTAGAGGTCGTTGATGGGAACCTTGTTTTCCTCCATGACCTTTTTCGCGACGGCGTTGTAGGCCTGCACGTCGCTGTTCTTGCGCGGAGGGGTGAGGTGGGCGTCGGGCACCGGGGTCGTGGCGCACCAGATGAGCCGGGCGTTGGACTTCTTCATCTGCTTCACCAGTTCGCGAAGGTTCTTCTCATAGTCTTCAAGGCTCACCTGCGCCCTGCCGGTGTCCATGGATTTCAAGTCGTGCAGGCCCCAGTTGAAATGGATCACGTCCCACTTGTTCGTGCCGAGCCACTTCGTGATTTTGGCGGTGCCGTTGGTGGTCGGGCCGCCGTTTTCGGGAATGCGATGGACGTTGGCCTTGCCCTTGAGCAGGTCGCGCACGGGCAGGGTGTAGCCGATGGAGATGGAGTCGCCGATGAGCAGCACGCGCGGCAGGCTGGGCAGGTCGGTGATGGGTTCCATCGCCGGGTCCCTCTTTGCAGGCTTGGCTTTCTTGGGGGTGGCGGTCTGGGCGACGGCGGAAACGAGGCTGGCGATGAGCAGCGCGGCGAGGGCGAGGCGGAGTTTCATAGGATGCAAGATCGGTTCGACGGGGACGGAGGATGACGAGCCGCCCGGCCGGATGCCAGCCCTTCCTTTGCGAACCGCGCTGGCACCCGGCGCAGCGGGGCAGGGCGGGCTTTGCCTAAGAGCCTGTCTGAAAACTGGGTGGGGTCCTGCGGCGAGGGATTTTGGCGGTGGCCAAGGCGGGGAGGGCGGAGCATCCCCGCAGCGGGCTGTGACGCCCGAGCCAACGCAGGCCACCGGCAAAAGACCCGCCGCCC
>JBAYGL010000414.1:0-5062 GCA_041666725.1 Limisphaerales bacterium | reverse complement strand
GTGGGCGGCGCGTCGCTGGAGTTGCACGCCAACAAGGCGCAAGCGCACGAGAAGGATTCGCAGAGCACCAACGGCCTCTACTCGAACAAGCAAAGCCTGAAGCAGATGCTCACCGCGCAGTCGTGGGATTTCGTGACCATCCAGCAGGCGAGCATCAAGAGCCACGACCTCGCGACCTACCGGCCGTTTGCCAGGCAGCTCCACGACTACATCAAGCAGCACGCGCCGAAGGCCGGGGTGCTGATGCATCAGACCTGGGCCTATCGCGTGGATGACCCGCGCTTCGCCGTGACCGCGCCGAAGCCCGGCGAGCCGGCCACCCAGGCCGAGATGTATCGGATGCTCACGAGCGCCTACACGACCATCGCCGCCGAGCTGGGCATCCGGCGCCTTCCGGTGGGCGACGCCTTCTTCCTCGCTGATACGGACCCGAAGTGGGGCTACCAGCGGGACGCGAAGTATGACTTCAAGAACAAGGAGCAGACCGCCTTGCCGGACCAGACGCACTCGCTGCATGTCGGCTGGCGCATGACCAAGCAGAAGGACGGCAAGACCGCGCCCGGCATGGATGGGCACCACGCCAACATGGCCGGCGAGTATCTGGGCGCATGCGTGTGGTATGAAATCCTCTTCCACGAAAGTGTGGTGGGCAATTCCTTCGTCGCACCGGGGCTGGACAAAGCCTACGGGCGTTTCCTTCAGGAGACGGCGCACAAGGCCGTCCTCGCCTCGCGAGCCAGACCGGTGCCAGCGCCGTGAAGCAGTCATTCGCTCTCGTCCCATCCGCCCCAATTACCATGAACATGCTCCTCCAAATGCGTTCGTCACTCCTCCGCGCCGTCGTCCTCGCTCTCGCCCTGACGCTGACACACCCCGGCCATTCCGCTGCCGCGAACGATCCCGCGCTTGTCGCCCCCGCGATCAACACCGCGCCCGGCCCGAACTACGCGGACTCCACGCGCATCTTCCAGGGCATCCCCGGCATCGAGCGCGCGGCGAACGGTCGCCTCTGGGCGCTCTGGTATGCCGGTGGTCCCGGCGAACCGGGCGAAGGTCCCGGCAACTATGTCGTGCTCGTCACCAGCGGCGACAACGGCAGGACGTGGTCCGGCCCGAAGCTGGTGATTGACCCGCCCGGTCCCGTGCGCGCCTACGATCCCGCGCTCTGGCACGCGCCGGACGGCCGCCTCTGGCTCTTCTGGGCGCAGTCGTATCAGTGGTGGGACGGCCGTTCCGGCGTCTGGGCCACCGTCTCCGAAAACTCCGGCGACGAAGCCCCGCGCTGGTCCGCGCCGCGCCGTTTGTGCAACGGCATCATGATGAACAAGCCCACAGTCCTCAGCACCGGCGAGTGGCTCCTGCCCGCTTCCGTCTGGGAACGCGCAGCCGATGCCCGCACCGACGCCGCTTTCCGTCACGACCTCGCCTCGGAGAACGCCGCGAACGTCCACGTCTCGCGCGACAAGGGCGCGACATGGTCGCTGCTCGGCCAGGCCAGGGTGCCCAGGCGCGTCTTCGACGAACACATGGTCGTCGAGCGCAAGGACGGCAGCCTGTGGATGCTCGTGCGCGCCGCCTACGGCATCGGCGAGAGCGAGTCCGCAGACCGCGGCAAGACGTGGTCAACCGGCCGCGAGAGCACCCTTCCAAACGTGAACTCGCGCTTCTTCATCCGCCGCCTCAGCTCCGGCAGGCTGCTGCTCGTCGCGCACGAGCCGCCGGACAAGAAGACCCGTTCCCACCTCACCGCGCGCTTGTCCGACGACGACGGCAAGACCTGGCGCGGCGGCCTGCTCCTCGACGAGCGCGCAGGCGTCTCCTACCCCGACGGCGTGCAGGCGCCCGACGGCACGATCTATCTCATCTACGATTATCAGCGCACCGGCGATAAGCAGATATTGATGGCGACCTTCAACGAGGCCGACGTGACCGCCGGCAAGTGGACCTCGTCCCAGGCCCGCCAGCGCGTGGTTGTGAATCAGGCCACGGGCAAGAGCGCGCCGGCCACGAAGCCAAAAGCCCCGGCGAAAACGTCAGCTTCAGCCCCACGAACGGCCGCGCATTCGTCAACGGACGTCGTCGTCTACGGCGCGACGCCCGCCGGCGTCTGCGCCGCCATCGGCGCGGCGCGCGAGGGCGCGAGCGTGGCGCTGGTGGAGCCGACCGCGCACGTTGGCGGGGTGAACAGCGGCGGGCTGTCCTTCAGCGACTCGAATCAAATGGTGCGCGCCGCGCTGCGCGGACTGTTCGAGGAGTTCCACCTGCGCATGGAAGCCGACTACCGGCAGCGCGGAGTGAAGCTGCCTTACGACGTCTCCGAGAAGGACGCGAAGCCCTGGACTTACGAGCCGCACGTGGCCATGCGCGTGATGCTGGCCATGCTCAAGGAAGCCGGCGTGCAGATTCACACGGAACAAATGCTGGTCCGCGCGGACAAGGCCGGCACGCGCCTGACGGGCATCGCCACGGCGAAGGGCGGCACCTTCTTGGCGAAGACGTTCGTGGACGCGACCTATGAGGGCGACCTCATGGCCGCGGCGAAGGTGAGCTGGGTCATTGGCCGTGAAGGTCGCAAGGAGTTCGGTGAATCGCTCTCCGGCAAACAGTATCCGAAGCCGCCGATGAAGATTTCCGGCCTCGACGCGAACGGAAACCTCCTGCCGCTCCTCACCGCGAAGAATGCGGGTGTGGACGAGGACGGCGACCGCAACGTGATGACCTACAGCTTCCGCCTCTGCGTGACGACGAATGCCGCCAACCGCGTGCCGTTCCCTGAGCCGGCGCATTACGATCCCGCGCGCTTCGAAGCGGTGCGGCGCTACTTCGCGCAGGAGAAGAAGCCCGTGCTGCTGTGGGATCTTTACCCGCTGCCCGGCAACAAGGCGGACGCGAACAACGGCATCGGCAAGCAGTTTTCCATGGGCATCATCGGCGGCGGCAACGCGTGGTGCGAATCCGGCCCGGCGGAACGCGCGCGCATCTGGGAGGCGCACAGGCAATACACGCTGGAGATGTATCGCTTCCTCACGACCGACACCGCCGTGCCGGAGGCGCTGCGCAACACGCTCGCGCGATATGGCCTGTGCCAGGACGAGTTCGCCGCCTACGGCCACTGGTCGCCGCAGCTCTACGTGCGCGAAGGCCGCCGGATGCGCGGCGCGTATGTGCTGACGCAATCCGACATCCTCACGAACTCCGCCAAGGCCGACTCCATCGCCGTCGCGTCCTTCCCGATTGATTCGCACGACTGCCAGCGCATCGCGCGCGGGACGGACGAGGTCATCAACGAAGGCACGATTTTTCCCTTCCGCCTCAACCCGGCGCAACGGGCCGGCCCCGCGTATCAGGTGCCCTACCGCGCCATCACGCCCAAGGCCGCCGAGTGCGCAAATCTCCTCGTGCCGGTCGCACTCTCGGCGACGCATGTGGCTTACAGTTCCGTCCGCGTGGAGCCCGCGTGGATGGTCATCGGCCACAGCGCCGGCGTCGCCGCCGCCCTGGCCGCCAGGGGCGGGGCCGATGTGCAGCGGCTGGACTACGCGCAGCTCCGCGGGCGTTTGCTGGCGCAAAAGCAGGTGGTGGATTTGAACCCGGCCACCAGCCGGCCTGCGCTTGACGCGGATTGGGACAAGCAGGCCGCCGCCGACGCAAAGCAGGACCGTTCTTCCATCCCCTACGATGGCAAGACGCCGAACAAGCTCGTCTGCGACACGACCCTGCGTCAGTTGCCCGACGGCTCGTGGGCGCTCTTCATGCTGGCCGGCGATGACTTCGAGCCGTCGCCGAAAAATTACGTCGGCCTCACGCGCAGCCGGGACGAGGGCCGCACCTGGACGCCGCTGGAGCCGGTGGACATCGGCTTCCCGCGCGAAGGCAGGACCAGCGGCCAGGGCCCGACCGAGCTGCTCGTGCGCGGCGGGCGCAGCACGCTGTTCTTCTCCACGCACTCGCAGACCTGGGGCCGCGACTGGCAGTCGTGGTTCATGCACAGCGACGATTCGTGCCGGACGTGGAGCAGGCCCGAGCCGGTGCCGGGCCGCCTGGGCAAGTTCACATTCATCCGCAACCACATCGTCGCGCGCGACGGGCGCATCCTCATTCCATTCCAGCATTACGTCGGGCCGCCGCCCGGCACGCCGCCGCCCGCGCCCGAGGAGAAACCCTGGCACAAGACGCTCTTCCACTATGTCAGCAACCCGCGCAACGGCGTGCTCGTGAGCAGCGACGGCGGCAGGACGTGGTCCGAACACGGCAACGTCCGCCTCACCACCGACGACCGCTACCACGGCTGGGCGGAGAACAACATCGCGGAACTCAGCGATGGCCGCATCGCCATGATCATCCGTGCCGACCGGCTCGGCGGCGTGCTCTACTACGCGGAGTCGAAGGACGGCGGGAAGACCTGGCCGGAGTTCGCGGTGAAGACGGACATCCCCAACCCCGGCTCCAAGGCCACGCTCTATCCGCTCGGCGGCGACACCGTCGCCATGCTGCACAATCCGAACCCCAAGCATCGCAGCCCGATGGCGCTGTGGATCAGCTTCGACGGCCTGAAGACCTGGCCCTACCGCCGCGTGCTTGTGCCCGAGTCCTGCGACGGACCCAGGGGCGCGATGAACTACCCCGACGGCTTCGTGAGCGCGGACAGGCAGTGGCTCCACTTCGCCTTCGACGACAACCGCCACCGCGCGGTCCATTACAGCGCCAAGCTGCCGCCGCTGAAGCCCTGACTTGCTCCCCTGATGACCTCCCCCTCCGCCTCGAACGGGGAGAGGGTAAGGGGTGGGGTGTCGAAAGGCATTTGCTTTGCCACAAGAGGGCGCAAAGCGGCGCAAAAGCAGGTCAGCGCCTCCGGCCTGATTTCCATTCAGAACGAATCGCTTGGGCGAAACCGGGAAGTCAGAAGGACAGGCGGGACGCGCTGTCCTACGTCCGAGCGCCGGTCTCCGACCCGGCGTGCAACTCTGGCTAAAAGTCCTACAAATTACTTGTTGCCTTACTTTGTTCGGTTGGTAGTCTTTTTCCCATGAGCACCACCGTCAAGACCGACTCCGTCTGGTTC
>JBAYGL010000413.1:0-5070 GCA_041666725.1 Limisphaerales bacterium | reverse complement strand
TACGACCCCGCGCTGAACCTCGCCGCGCTCGTCGGCGCGAACAAGCGGGTGATTGACACCAAGATGCCGCACCTCGCCAGCCTCCTGCACACCGACCTCGCCACCGCCATCGGCTCGCGTGGCCTCATCGTGGCTGCGCAGAAGTGCGCCCCGCTGGCCGAGTTGAAGAAGCTCGTGACCGCGCACCATCACGTCCTCGACGTGAACGGCTGGGCCGACCTGAAGGAACTCCCGGCGAAGTATGAAGGGTTCTGCTGGTGAAACGGTGGCTGTCTGGGAGGCACATGTCAGGAAAAGCTCTCGGTGCTTGGCAATTTGATTATGCGTTTCCTCACGCCAACAGAATGGCAAGCGTGGTGTGCTGAACACCGAGTTCCGTTGGAACAAGACTGGAAGAGGCATCCGTCTATCACGGCGGAGCACTACCATGTGGTGGATCTGCCTTATCCGCAGGATTCCGGTGCCAAAGTCAATTTGGCCCGGCGTCTCCTTGCATTGGTTCCCCCGGAATCGGAAACGCTCCTATTGCTCGCGGATTGGGCAGTTTTTCCGTCCAGCCAGCACATGCCACTCTTCACACGTTTTCGCGAGGCGCTTGGCGAACGTCGTCCCCTTATCGAAACCCCAGGCCACATCTTCACCAGCGCCGACCATGAAGACGCGGTTTCAATCGTTGCCATGTCCCTTCTCTTCATTTGGGACTGCTATGGGGTTTCCGCTTCTGGTCGCGATGCGTTTTATCTCTCACACGACGAGTTTTGCTACTTCGCCAGCCGCGACGCATCGGTTGTGGCCAACGTAGCCTCACAATTCAACTGCTCCAATCTGTGACGGTTCGAAACCACTGATCAAGATACCTGTAACCGGGCTTCCCATTTAGCGACTCAGACTTAAAGCCTGCCACCCGATGGCTGAATGCAAACCTCCAAGCTGGGAATGGAATCCTCCCTGCGTGAACGTCCTCGGCGTCGGCGTCAGCGTGTTGAACCTGACGACGGCGCTCGATGCCCTCACGCGCGCGGTGGCGGAGCGGCGCAAGGGCTACGTGTGCGTCACCGGCGTCCACGGCGTGACGGAGGCGCAGGACGACCCGGAGTTCCGCCGCATCCTGAACCGCGCCTGCCTCAACACACCCGACGGGATGCCGATGGTCTGGCTGGGTCGGCTGGCCGGGCATCGCGCGATGGGCCGCGTGTATGGCCCGGACTTGATGACGCTGGTGATGCGCGAGTCCGTGGCGCGCGGCTGGCGGCACTTCTTCTACGGGGGCGCGAATGGCACGGCGGAGCGGTTGCGCGCGGTGCTCACGGAGAAGTTTCCCGGCCTGCAAGTCACCGGCACCTATGAGCCGCCGTTCCGCCCGCTCAACGACGCGGAGCAGGCCGCGCTCACCGCGCAGGTCGCCGCCGCGAAGTCGGACCTGTTCTGGGTCGGTCTCAGCACGCCGAAGCAGGAGCGCTTCATGGCAGAGAACCTCGCGCGCCTCGACACGACGCTCATGCTCGGCGTCGGCGCGGCGTTCGACATGCTGGCAGGCACGAAGTCGCAGGCACCGCGCTGGATGCAGGCGAGCGGGCTGGAATGGTTTTACCGGCTCTGCCAGGAGCCGCGCCGGCTTGGCCCGCGCTATTTGAAGAACAACCCGCTTTTTGCGCTGCGCGTGCTGGGGCAGTTGACCGGGCTGCGCCGATACGAGTTGGAGCAGTAGCGCTGGGCGAAGGCGATAGGACACATTGAGGCGGTCTGAAGGCCGCGTCCCGGGGCGCAAACGTCCTGCGGTTTGCCGTCCTTGTCCCCGGTGTTCAACGCCCGGTTTGCAACGGAAACCCAGTGGACACGCAAGAACGGCCCGTCTAGCGTGCCTGACGCCAATAACGGATCAGGCGGCAAGTTAGCCGTCTCCTTAAATGCCAGACCTCGAACGCCATGAGCGACCCTGCAGCAGAATCCCGACCGATGCGGACTTTGGATTGGCTTATCGTTTCACTCGTCATCTTTGCCGTGGTTCTGCCATTTCTGATGGAGTCTGGGAGCGCTGACCGGCGGCAGACTTTGGAGACCGCAGCCACCGGCCTTGCTGTGGCAGGCTGTGTTCTCATGATTAGTTGGATGTGGTTCGCTGATGGAGCGCGCTCCAGACTTTGGCGATGGTTGCCACCGTTTTGGCCTTGGGGCCGTCTTCTTACAGGCACTGCATCACGATGGGGTTTTGTCGTGCTGTTGGTTCTTGGCACTGTGATGGGGATTATTTCCGAAAGATTTTCGAGATAAGTGACACGACGTCTAACGAATCGCTATAGGCAACACGGGTGGGGTTCTCCATGCATGCTTTACCAGACTACGTCGTCAGCCTCGCGTTCCTGAACTCTCGTCCTCCTGGGCAGCACCGCGGGGTTGAAGGGCTCCCTGCATTTGAGCAGATGCCACACTACTCCCGCATGGTCGGCTCGCCTGCCGTCGCCCGAGCTTAACCGATGCGCAGGTCGGTGACTTTGAGTTGCACGGTGCGCTGGCCCCGGAACTCGTTCACCTCGGCGGTGAAGGCGAGGTCGAAATTCTTCGGCATGTCGAAATTCTTCGGCACGTTCCACCACACGGCTTCGCGCACGTCGTTGCCGTCGGTGACGTGCAGCTTCAAGTGTTGCTGCTCGCGGCCCATGCGCAGCGGCGGGCGGTGCAGGCGCAGGCCGGTGGCGCAGAATTGCAGGGCCGGGTTCCCCTGACCCGTCGGCGCGAGCCGGTCCAGCTCGGCAAGCCGCTCGGTGGTCAGCTCACGCAACGTGATCTCGGCGTCGAGCTTGAGCACCGGCTGGAGCTGCTCCGGGCGCAGGGTCCGGCGCGCGATGGCGTTGAGGCGCTCACGGAACGGGCCGACGTTCCCCGGCGCGATGGTGATGCCGGCGGCCATCGCATGCCCGCCGTGGCGGATGAGCAGGTCGTCGCATTCCCGCAGCGCGGCGGCGAGGTCGAAGCCCTCGACGCTGCGGCCCGAGCCGCGCCATTGCTCCGCATCACCGCCAAGAATGAGCGTGGGCCGGTAGAACTCGCGCAGCACGCGCGACGCGACGATGCCCACCACGCCGATGTGCCAGAGCAACTGCCCCTCGACGATGACGAAGTCCCGCGCCGGATCGAACCGCGCGCGGATGGCCCCGGTGACTTCGTCGGTGATGGTGCGCTCGATCTGCTGCCGTTCGCGGTTGCGGCTGTCGAGCGCGCGGGCGATGGGCTCGGCGGTGGCGGGATCAGGCGCGAGCAGAAGCTGCAGGGCCTCGGCGGCGTTCTCCAGGCGGCCGGCGGCGTTGAGGCGCGGGCCAAGCTGGAAGCCGACTTCGTAGGTGCCGATTTCGCCTTCGATGCCCGCGGCGGTCTTGAGCGCGAGCACCCCGTGCCGGCGGGTGACGTTCAACCGCTCCAGCCCGGCGGTGACAAGGATGCGGTTCTCACCCGTGAGCGGCACGAGATCCGCGATGGTGCCCAGAGCGACGAGGTCGAGCAGCGGTCGCACGTCGAAGGCGAGCGCGGCGGGAAGCTGGAGTTCTCGCCCGCGCTTCACGAGGGCGTGCGCGAGCTTGAAGGCCAGGCCGGCGGAGCAGAGTTCGGTGAAGTTTGTTGTCCCGGCTTTGGCCGGACCGCCTGAAGGCGGGACACTCAGCTGCGGATTCACCAATGCAAGCGCGGGCGGCGCGGGATCGGAGACTTGATGGTGGTCCAGCACCAGCACATCCACGCCGCGTTGCCTGAGCCAGCCGATGGTTTCGACGGCGGTCGAGCCGCAGTCCACGGCGAGCAGCAGCTTCGTGCCGGGAAATTTTTGGAGGCAGTTTTCCACGCCGTCCTGGCTCAGGCCGTAGCCCTCGTCCATGCGATGTGGCAGGTAGCAGTCCACGGACCAGCCGAGCGCGCGAAGGGCCTCGATCAGCAGCGCGGTGGACGTGACGCCGTCCACGTCGTAGTCACCGAAGATGACCAGCGGCTCGGCGCGTTCGCGGGCGGCGAAGAGCCGGTCCACGGCGGCCGCCATGTTCGGCAGCGCGAAGGGGTCGGCGAGATTTCGCAGGCGCGGCTCAAGAAAGCGCGCGACGGCCTCCGGCTCGCTGTGGCCGCGGTTGAGGAGACATTGAGCGAGCAGCGGGGAGACACCGAGCTGGCTGGACAGTTCGCCGGCGAGCGCGGGTTGAGATGGCGCGATGGACCAGCGGAATTTCATCCCGGCAGAATGCTGAAGAAATACTCGTAGAAGTGCAGGAACGCGGCCTCAAGCGCGCTCACGATCAGAAAGATGTAGGCGGTGGTGCCGAGGGAGAGCGTGTAGGCGGCCCAGATGAGAACCCCGTCCTCCTCCATCATGCTCGCGGCCAGCAGGATGATGGAGCAGGCCGGCAGGGAGTTGGTGAAGGGGGGGAACGGCGGGAAGGGCAGCATCAGCAGGAAGGCCATGAGCGCCACGAGGACCGCGTTGGCGAAGCGCACGGCGGGCCACGCGAGCCAGGTGGAGCGGCGGGGCCTGGCGAGCTTCTCAATGACCCGGAGGATTTTCACGCTGCCGGAAATGACACCCCGGATGAAGCCTCCTTCCAGCGAACGCTCCCCGAGCGCCCGGGGCAGTCGGGGCGGCAGGCCGAGCGCCAGACGCACCGCCAGCACGCCGATGACCAGGCCAAGCGCCGTGCTGACGCCCGGCATCGGAACCGGCGAGATGAAGGGAAGACTCAGGAGGATGACCACCAGAAACAATCCGCGCCCGCCGGTGCTGGCGAGCAGGACGTTCAGCGTCAGCGACGCGCCGGGAGCCGGCTGCCCGGCGAGTCGCTGCAATTCTTCCGAGAGCGTTTCCCGGGGGTGTGAGGCATCAGCCATGCGCGCGCCGCTGACGATGCGGGCGGATGCGGGGAAGGTCAACGCGGCTGTGAGGCCGGCGGCGTCTACGGGCGCATCTCGACACTGCCCCCCGGGGCGCGGCGTTCACGCCGCAGAAGGCTGCGAATGAACGAAACGCCCCGGCAAATACGAGCGGTTTCTGCGCCACCCACCCTGCTGCGGCTTGAAAGCCGCGCTCCTTCGGGGGGC
>JBAYGL010000412.1:0-5078 GCA_041666725.1 Limisphaerales bacterium | reverse complement strand
TGACCGTGAATGAAAACAGGGACGCCGAGCTCGTCGCGAACGAAACGCACGGCGTCGGCGACGTAGTCCGTGACGAGGTAACCCGCCGCGCGCTCCGAGCCACCGTGGCCGCGCTGGTCGAGGGCGACGATGCGCCAGTGCGGCGCGAGCAGGTTGAAGAGCGGTTGAAAATCCTCGGCGCGCCGCGTGACACCGTGGAGCATCAGCAGCGTTGGTCGGGTTGATTTATCAGCGATGAAGCGCAGGGACGGCGATCCGGAAGAATGATGCTCGGCGAAGTTCATCAATCCTTTTCGTGTGCTTCGTGTGTTTCGCGGGCGATCATCCGCCCCGCTTTGGCAGCGGCACCTCGATGCGGGGCGCGAGTTTGCCGGCCTTCAGCACGCCGCCCTGCATCACGGCGAGGATGTTCGCGCGGTCTTCGAGCAGCGCGATGTTCTTCACCACGTCGCCCCCGACCACGAGCACGTCGGCGAGTTTGCCCTTCTCCAGCGTGCCGAAGTCCGCGCTGCGGCCCATGATTTCCGCGCCGGTCTTGGTGGCGCATTTAAGCACTGTGAGCGGATCAAGGCCGACATAGTTCACGAAAAAGGTGAGTTCCTTCGCGTAGTCGCCATGCGGGTTCCAGCCGAAGCCGTAATCGCCGCCCATGCCGAGGCGTCCGCCGGCCTTCAGAATCTTGCGACAGCTTTCCGCGCCGCCTTCCAGCGTTTCCTGATGGCCGTCGATGACTTTTTGCGAGAGGCCGAACTCGGGGCCGCGACGGACGCTCGCCAGCTCGAACTGAAGTCCCGGCACCACCGGCACGTCGCGCTTGAGCAGCAGGTCCAGCCCCTCGTCGTCAATGAACGTCCCGTGTTCGATGCTGTCGTAGCCGGCGCGCAGCGCGTTCTTGATGCCCTCGGTTGCGCGGCAATGCCCCGTGACCTTGAGCTTGTGGTTGTGCGCGGTCTGCACCACGGCGTGCATTTCCTCCAGGGTCATGCAGAGCGTGTGGTGGTCGTTCTGGTCGGGCCACGCAGCGTCGCCGGTCGGGTAGGTCTTCACCCACTCAACGCCGTCCTTCACGAGGGCCCGCACGGCCTTGCGCGCGTCCTCGACGCCGTTGATGCAGAAGACCAGGCCGTCCATGCCGATCTTGCGGAACTCCGGGTTCCAGTCCATCAGCCCGCCGGCGCTGCAAATCTCGCGGCCGCTCGCGACGAGGCGCGGGCCGGGGATGAGGTCGTTCTCGATGGCCGTCTTGAGCCACACGTCGCAGTTGAAGAGGCAGCCGCCCGAACGCGCGGCGGTGTAGCCGCATTCGAGCG
Source organism: Limisphaerales bacterium (assembly GCA_041666725.1). Classification (GTDB taxonomy): domain Bacteria; phylum Verrucomicrobiota; class Verrucomicrobiia; order Limisphaerales; family SXTU01; genus SXTU01. The sequence continues at coordinate 3,768 of JBAYGL010000412.1, read as the reverse complement.
CGAGCTTGCAGTTCACCGACGCCTGGATGGAGACGAATTCGACGGGATACTTGATGTCCAGGTCTTCGAGCTTCTCCACATTGAAATAGGTTCCGTGGTAATGCGCCTCGACGAGGCCGGGCATGATGGTGCCGCCGCGCGCGTCAATGCGCCGCGCGTCCGACGGCACGGTGGGGGCGGCGGTGGCGGGCCCGGCGTAGGCGATGCGTCCGTTCTCGATGACGAGCGCGGCGTCGGGCACGGGCGGTGCGCCGGTGCCGTCGAAAAGTTGCCCGTTGGAAATGATCGTGGTGCCGGTGGCGGTTTTCATGGCGGTGCTGTCAGGGGAAAACTTCTCACACCACGCGCGGCGCGTCTTGCGCGCAAACGGCAGAGTTTTGTCTGGAAACGGCCTTAAACCACGGCACGCCGGTAGTGCTCCCGATATGCCCGCGGCGTCCGGCCCATCTGGCGGCGGAACTCGTGATTGAAGTGGCTTTGGTCGGCGAACCCGCACTCGACGGCCACCTCGGCGAGTGGCTGTTCAGTGAATACCAGCGCGCGGCAGGCCATCCGGATGCGCAGCTTGCGGAGGTATTGCTGGGGGGTGACTTGGAAGTTTTGACGGAATTTCCGCTCGAATCCCCGGAGCGAAAGTCCCGCCAGCGCGGCGAGTTTCCGGTTCGGCAGTTGCTCGCGGTAACGGTCCCGGATGCGCGCCAGCACGGCCTCAAAGCCATGAGCTCCGGCCACGCCCTGGCCCGCCGGCCCCAGACGCCGGGTGGTCCCGGCCGTGCCGACGATGCGCCCTCGGGCGTCGCGGAAGGGCACCTTGTTCGTCACGTTCCAGAAGGTGGCCTGGTCGGCGTCGCCCACGAGTTCGATGCGGTTGACGACGCGGTGCCCCGCAAGCACCCGCTCGTCATCGAGCCAGAACTGGTCCGCCAGATAGGCGGGGGAGAGGTGATAGTCCGTTTCGCCGATGATCCGGGCGGTTTCGTCGAGCGCGTAGTTGAGCAGAAACGCGCGGTTGACGTGGACGTAGCGGCTCTCGCGGTCCTTGACCCAGAACTGCACGTCTTCCAACGGCTCGAACAATTCGGTCAGCGGCCAGAGCGGGTCGCCTGTGACCTGGCTTCGCCAGCTCAGTTCCTTGCGCGTGCGCTTCACGTAGCAGTGATTCGGGCCGCCTCTGGCCGCGGGACGGGTTGGACGGCTCCGCATGGCAGAGGCTTTTTGAGCTGCGCGATGTGCTACAAGACCCAGCCTTTGCGATACTCGCGCTGGATGAACGGGGTCGCCTCCGGCGCGTTTCTGGCGCGGAGGTTCACCGGGTCCCATTCGAGCTTCTTGCCGACGCGATACGCCACGTTGCCAAGATGGTTGGCCTCGGTGAGCCAGCCGGAATACTCGAAGTTCGCGCTGGACTGCGTGCCGTTCCTGATTGCGCTCAACCAGTCGTCGTAGTGGCTCTTCACGCGCGGGATGGTCGGCTCGGGGCGCTTGAAGTCCGCGAAGTCCTTCTCCGGCAGCAGCACGTGCTTGCCGTAGTCGGAAAGCAGCATGCCCTTGTCGCCGACGAAGAGATGGCCGTTGCTCCACTGCGGGATTTTGTTCTCGGTCCAGGGCTTCGGTTTGTCCTCGCCCTGATACCAGGTGAGTTTCACGGGCGGCATTTCCTCCCGCGCGGGGTATTCGTAGGTTGCGTGCATGGAGGCCGGCGCGATCTCGCGGTGCGCGGGCGGGCCGAAGCCCTCGACGGTCAGCGGAGCCTTCAGCTTGAGCGCCCAGAAGGGCAGGTCGTTCCAGTGCGAGCCAAGATCGCTCATCGTGCCGTTGCCGAAGTCCCACCAGCGATACCACTTGGGTCCGGGGAAATAGACCTCATGGAACGGACGGAACGGCGCGGGGCCGAGCCACAAATCCCAGTCCAGCCCGGCGGGGACGGGCATCGCCTCCTTCGGACGTTCGGTCACGAAGACGCGGTCCTGGTTTCGCTTCGCCGCCTCCTCGCTCTGCAAACCCCACGCGCGGGAAACCCACACATGAACTTCACGAACGCCGCCGATGGCTCCGCCCTGAATCAGCTCGACCACGCGCCGGTAATTTTCGGTCGAGTGGATCTGGATGCCCATCTGCGTGACGAGCTTGGGCCGGGCGGCGGCGGCTTCGCGGACCTTGCGCGCCTCCCAGATGTTGTAGGTCAGCGGCTTTTCGCAATACACATGCTTGCCGGCCCTGAGCGCCATCATCGTGGCGAAGGCGTGCGTGTGCTCGCAGGTGCTCACGACCACTGCGTCGTAGTCCTTGGCGTGGTCGAAGAGCCTGCGAAAATCGGTGAACGTCGCGGCCTGCGGGTGCTTGACCTTCGCGGCATCGAGGTTGCGCCGGTTCACGTCGCACAGTGCGGCGATGTATTCGGTGGCGGCGACGCCGCCGGTGTTGGATGCCCCGCGCCCGCCCGCGCCAACGATGGCAACGGCCAGCTTGCTGTTGGCGTTTTGCGTGCGGGCGATGAACGGGAAGCCCAGCACCGCTCCTGCGGTGGCGGCGATTGAGCTGGCTGCGAAATGCCGGCGAGAGAGAGCAGGGGACGCTGGGGTCGGTTCCGGAGTGGCTTTCATGCCGGGAGAGTGGGACGAAGTTTCCTCGCGGTCAATCCGCCCTGACGATGCCTGGGGGGCCTTTGCGCCAGGGGCGCATGACACTGCCCCCGGACAAGCTGGGGCGCAGCCGGTGGGCAGTAGGCCGGCGCTGCCAGCCCGAACTACTCGCCGGGCCAGCGGCCCGCCCCACTGCGGGGGCAGTGTCTCAAGATGCGCCCTTGCGCCAGTCCTGCCCGCCTTTGCGTGTTGCTCCTGACTCAGCTGCGGCGGCAGACTCACAGTTTCGATGAACTCTGTTCTGCCGGTCCTGCTCCCGTTGGTGGCGGCCATGGTCTATGTCGTGGGTGCCTTGCTGGCCAAGCGCGCGTCTGCGTTCGGCGTGGGGGTCTGGCGGACGGCCTTCATCGCCAACTTCATTTCGGCGGCGCTCTTTGCGCTGCTGCTGCCCTTCGGCGGCACGTTCCACCTGGACCTGCTCTGGCAGCCGGCGCTTGTCGCGGTGTTCTACCTGATCGGGCAGTTCCTCAATTTTCTCGCGCTGGAACAGGGCGATGTCTCGGTGGCGACGCCGGTGATGGGGGTGAAGATCATCCTGGTCGCCGTTTGCACGACGCTGCTGCTCACCTCCGGCGTGACGCTCAAGCTGTGGATTGCCGCGGGCCTCAGTTCGCTGGCCATCGCCCTGCTCAACCGCCCCGACGGCACGCCGCACCATCATCACGTCGGGCGGACGATTCTCTACGCGGGCAGTTCGGCCATGATGTTCGCGATCTTCGACGTGCTGGTGCAGAAATGGTCGCCCGGGTGGGGGCTGGGCCGGTTCCTGCCGGTGATGTTGGGTTTCACCGCGCTGTTCAGCGTTGTGTTCCTGCCGTTTTTTCACGCGCCGTTGCGGGGGATTCCGCGCGCCGCCTGGCCGTGGCTGCTGGGTGGCTGCGGTTTGATCGGCCTGCAATCGGTGGTGTTCGTCAGCACCATCGCGCGGTTTGGCGGCGCGACGACCGCGAACGTGATCTACAGCTCGCGCGGATTGTGGAGCGTGATGGCCGTCTGGGCCGTCGGCCACTGGTTCAGCAACCGCGAGCAGCATCTCGGTGCGGCGGTGCTCCGCTGGCGTCTGGCCGGTGCGGTTCTGATGATGGCGGCGATCGTTTTGGTTTTGACCTGAGCGAGCCTCTTGATC
>JBAYGL010000411.1:0-5089 GCA_041666725.1 Limisphaerales bacterium | reverse complement strand
GCGCCGTTCCACGTAGCGCAGATCAAACCAGCCATCCATGTCCGAGTCACGGCGGATAAACAGGCCGCCGTCGGGCAGCCGGATGGTTTCCTCGTCCACGAGGCCGTCGCGGTTGCGGTTGGTGTGCGTGGTGTTGCCCCTCTGCCAGACGATGCCGCCCGGTGCATCGCTGATTTTCTTCCACCGAAGCTTCTGCCAGAGCACGATCGCAATGACGAGCAGCAGCGCGTTCAGGCCCCAAAGCCAGAGATTCCAGCGTCCCTTCTGCCTGCTCGGCTTCCTCGGAGCGGCGGGCGGTGGTGACGAGACGCTCTCCATGGAGATCTGTCACTCCTTTCGGATCGCCGTCCACGGCTTGCCGTCGGCGCGGATGACGCCGCGATACATGCCCTCCGTGTTGAACGGCATGGCGACGCTGCCCTTCGCGTCCAGCGCGATGACGCCGCCGCGTCCTCCGGATTCGGTGAGCTTCCGCATGACCACGTCCTCCGCCGCGTTTGTCAATGCGACGCCCTGGTATTCCATCTTCGCCGCGATGTCGTAGGCCACCACGCCGCGCATGAAAAACTCCCCGTGGCCCGTGCCGGACACGGCGCACGTCAGGTTGTTCGCATACGTGCCGGCACCGATGACCGGGGAATCTCCCACGCGACCGAAGCGTTTGTTGACCATGCCGCCGGTCGAGGTGCCCGCCGCGAGGTTGCCGTGCTTGTCCAGCGCGACCGCGCCAACGGTGCCGATGTTTTCCAAACGGCTCGCCTCCGTGACCCGCCCGCCTGCCTTCCTCGCTCCGGCCTTCTCCCGCTGTTGCACGCGCTGCAACTGGATTTTGCGATGCTCCGTGATGAAGTAATCTGCCGGCATCAAGGCCAGCCCGTGCTCCTTTGCCAGCGTTTCCGCGCCGTCGCCCGCGAGCAGCACATGCGGCGTCTGGTCCATGACGAGGCGAGCCAGCTCGATGGGATTCTTCACATGCTTCACATCGGCGCACGCCCCGGCCTTGCCGGTTGCGCCATCCATGAGGGAGGCGTCCATCCCGACCGTGCCGTCGGCGGTGAGAACGGAGCCTTTGCCGGCGTTGAAGAGCGGCGAGTCCTCGAGAATTTTGATGGCGGCGATGACGGCGTTGCGGCTCGTGCCGCCGCGCTCGAGCACGGCATGTCCCGCCAGCAAGGCGGCCTCCATCGTGGCCCGGGATGCCTTTTCATGCTCGGGCGTCAGATCTTCCTGCACCACCACGCCGGCACCGCCGTGGATGACGAGGACGAAATTCGCATTCGTTTGCGAGACGGGCTTCTTCTCCGCGGCTGGAGATGGCTTGGCGGGCATAAACAGCAGCGCGACGCAGATGAACAGCAGCTGGCGCATGGCTCAACGCTTTTTCCGTCCCGGCTTGAACAGCTCCATCTGCGGGTCGCGGAAGAAGTCGTAGTTTTTGAGGATGCGGATGATCTGGAGCAGGTCGGACTTCTGGTAGTTGCGGTTGACCTCGATCGCCCCGATCAGGTCCGCCAGCAGCGAGTGAAACGGAATCACCGCATCAATGCCCCTGGCCCGCAGCAGCTCGATGCTCTGCGCGCGCGCCTCCTCGCCGCCTGGCAGGGCGGGGATAACGAGCATTTTGGTGAGCGGGCCGTCGCCGCCGAAGGATTTCGAGGCCTGCTCGAATGCCGCCGGCTCCACGAAGCGGAAAATCTCGGGTGCGTTCGCCAGCAGTCCCGGGCTGAACGTCTCTGTGTGCCAGCCTTTCACCACCACCAGTGCGCGGGCCACGCCCTTCAAGTCCTCCGAGGCGAGCACGAAGGGCAGGGGAGCGCCCGGCTCGTAGTGCGGGTTGAGCGCGTAGAAATCAATCTCGTCGTCCTCGTGGCGCGATGGCGCGATGAACTTGCGCTGCTGCCGCACGAAGAAGCCGTGCAGTTCCAGGTATTCGCGGACGATGGTTTCGCTGACGGCGCTCATGCGGGGAACGCAACAACCACGGAAGACGCCGAATACACGGAACCCAATGCGGGCAGTGCGGACCATTGGCCCCCTCCGCCTTCCGCGTATTCCGGGTATTCCGTGGTTCGCATTTTAGATCTGAATGTTGTCCAGCGCGCGTTGAACTGCGGCGGCCGGGACTTTCTGCCCCCACATCACCCGGCCGATGCGCTCGGCGAGCACGAACTTGATTTCGCCGGCGCTGACCTTCTTGTCCAGCGTCATGGCGGCCAGAAGCCGCGCACGCTGCGTGGAACTCAGCCTGATGCTCACCGGCAAACCTGCGGCGACGAACAGAGCGCGGATGCGTTCGGCATCCGTCGATGGCAGCCCTGACAGCTCTGCCGACAACTGCGCGGCGGCGACCTGCCCGATGGAGATCGCCTCACCGTGCAGATAACGTCCGTAAGCCGTGATCGCTTCGATGGCGTGGCCGATGGTGTGGCCGAAGTTCAGGATCGCGCGCAGCCCGCCCTCGGTTTCGTCCTGTGAGACGACGTCCGCCTTGATTTCGCAGGAGCGGGCCACGATGTGGGCCAGCGACGCAGCATCGCGGCGGAGAATCTTCGGCATGTCGCGCTCCAGCCGCGCGAAGAGGTCGGCGTCGTAGATGACGCCGTATTTGATGACCTCGGCGAGCCCGGCGCGGAATTCGCGTTCCGGCAGCGTGCGGAAGGTGGCGAGGTCACACAGCACGAGGCGCGGCTGGTAAAACGCGCCGACGAGGTTCTTGCCCGCGGCGAGGTTCACCCCGGTCTTGCCGCCGACGGAGCTGTCCACCTGCGCGAGCAACGTCGTGGGCACCTGCACGAACGGGATGCCGCGCAGATAACTCGCCGCCACGAAGCCCGCGAGATCGCCCACCACGCCACCGCCCAGCGCGACGATGAAGGACTTCCGCTCCAGCCGCTGCGCCGCGAGTTGATTGAAGCACGACTCGACCTGCTTCAGCCGTTTGGCCGTCTCCCCGGCGGGGACGGTGACGAGCACGGCGTCAAAGCCCGCGCGCTTGAGGCTGGCCAGCGCGGGCTTGGCGTAGCGGACGGCGACGTTGGTGTCCGTGATGACGGCGCACTTGTGGCCGAGCTGGAGCGCGGCACAGTCCGCGCCGAGCCCGGTGAGCAAACCGCCGCCGATCTTGATGTCGTAGCTGCGTGTCCCGAGGGACACCTTCACTGAAGGCATGGTGTCGGCAGGTTAAAGCGCGAGAGGAAGGCTGTCACCGACGATTGTGGAGCTGACGTGCAGCCGCAGTGAAAGCGCTTCCACCTGGACAGTGTGGCGCGTCGGCGAGCCCATATGTTGATTTGCCTCAACAAGTCCAGGCCAGCACAGAAAACCACCCTTATATTGGTGCCGACGGAGGGGGTCGAACCCACACTCTCGTAAGAGAACCAGATTTTGAGTCTAGCGCGTCTGCCAATTCCGCCACGTCGGCCCAACTGTTTTGCAAACGCCTGCACACGCTCAAGATCGAGGCTGGTGCGCAAGCATCTACACCGGGCAAGGCTACTAGAGGGTGATTGACGCACGCAAGCGTCCCGTGCGTGGAATTCCGGGGCCAGCCGCTCTTGACAGCGGCTGACATTTCGTCCGAGATGAGTTTGCCGTGAATTGGGTTGAGAAGCCTTTCCCGGCCACCGTGTCGCACACGCTCAAACAGCAACCTCCTGCCACTACCGTCAGCAACTGCGGCCCTGTGCGGCGGTTCCTGATCACGCCAGGCAGAGTCTGGGAAAACGCCTTATGAAATCCCCCACGCCCAAATTAAATTCGCCAATTCGCCCAGGAGCGACGCGCCGCCAGTTTCTCAAGAGTGCCGCGGTGGCGGTGACTGCACCGATGATCGTGCCGGGGTCCGTGCTCGGCCTGAACGGCGCGGTCGCTCCGAGCAACCGCATCGTGTTCGCGGGCATTGGCGTGGGCGGACGGGCGCGGGCCGTGATGCCGAATTTTCTTGGGTTCAAGGAGGTTCAATACGCCGCGGTGAGTGAGTGTCGTGCGGATCGCCTTGCCTCCGCCAAGGTGTTGGTGGACACGCATTACGCCAACAAGGACTGCCGCACCTACGCGGACTTCCGCGAACTGCTCGCCCAAAAGGACATTGACGCTGTTTTCATCGCCACTGGTGACCGCTGGCATGCCACCGCCTCGATCTACGCGGCGCAGGCGGGCAAGGATATATACAGCGAGAAGCCCATCACGTTGACCATTGGTGAAGGTCGCGCGCTGGTGGATGCCTGCCGCCGCTACGGCACGATCTATCAGGCGGGCACTCAACGGCGTTCGACCGACTCGTATCGCTTTGCCCGCGAGATGGTGCGCCAGGGCAAGATCGGACGGCTGCACACCGTGGAAATACAGGTGTGGGAGGACAGGCCCATCCCGCACGGCAGGCCCGAACCGGTGCCCGCTGGCTGGGACTACGACCGGTGGCTGGGCCCGGTGCAATGGCGGCCGTTTGTGCCCGCGCGCGCCAACAACTGGAACTATTTTTGGGACACGGGGGCGGGTGCCATCTTGGGAATGGGCTCCCACTATACCGACCAGATGCAGTGGGTTCTCGGGAGAGATCATGCCGGGCCGGTGGAGTTTGACACTCAGGGAGAATTTCCCGACCCCGTCAAGTTCATGAGCGAGACGCCAACCACCGCCGTGGCCAGATGCCGTTATGCGGATGGCATTACCGGCATCATGTATCAGAGGAAAAAGTTCCAGGAGCGCTACATCCGCTACATCGGGGACGAGGGCTGGATACAAGTGGACGATCAGACCGATGAAGTCACGGCCGATCCGAAGTCCATCCTCAGCTTGAAGACTGTCGGCGGAACAAGCTGGGCCGACGCCAGCAGCCACATCCGCAACCTCCTCGACTCCATGCGAAGCCGCACCCCGACCGTCTGCAACCCCGAGGCGGCCCATCGCGCCCAGACGATCGGTCTCGCGATGGACATCAGCCTGCGCCTCGGACGCAAACTGGATTGGGATCCTGTGAAGGAGCGGTTCAACTGCGAGGAAGCCAACCGCATGATCTGGCGCACCCCGCGCGCGCCGTGGAGGATTTAGCGACTCGAAACCGCTGCTGCCCGTCCAACCGGTCAAACTT
>JBAYGL010000410.1:0-5105 GCA_041666725.1 Limisphaerales bacterium | reverse complement strand
GGCGGTGCGCGACGGCAAGGTCGTCTTCAGCGAGGAGACGGTCTGGGATCCCTACTTTCATCCCGACCCGCAGTATCACTTCGACGGCATCATGGACTCGCTGCGCAAGGCGGCGGCGCATCTGCCGCGCGTGGACGCCATCGGCGGCAGCTCGGCCGGGGTGTATGTGAACAACCGCGTGAAGGTCGCCTCGCTGTTCCGGGGCGTCGCGCCGGACGTTTTCAACGCGCGGGTGAAGGACCTCTTCCTCGAGGTGCAGCGCGCGTGGCACGGCGTGCCAATGGATGTCGCCAACGATGGGGAAGTCACCGCGCTCGCCGGCTCCATGTCGCTCGGCGTCAACGGCGTGCTCGGCATCGCGATGGGCACCAGCCAGGCCGTCGGCTACGTCACGCCAGGCGGAAACATCACGACATGGCTGAGCGAGCTGGCCTTCGCCCCCGTGGATTACAACCCCGCCGCCGCGTGCGACGAATGGAGCGGCGACTACGGCGTGGGCGCCCAATACTTTTCGCAGCAGGCCGTAGGACGACTGCTGCCTGTGTCCGGCATCGCCGCGGACGCAACCCTGCCACTGCCCGAGAAGCTCAAGCTCGTGCAGTCACTCATGAAGTCTGGTGACTACCGCGCACGGAAAATTTACGAAACCATCGGCACCTACCTCGGCTACGCGCTCGCGCACTACGCGGACTTCTACGACTACAGCCATCTGCTCATCCTGGGCCGGGTCACCAGCGGCGCGGGCGGCGACGTCATCATCTCAGGCGCGAAGGAGGTGTTGCAGGCGGAATTCCCGGCACTCTCCGAGCGCATCCAGTTCCATGTCCCAAACGAACAGGACAAGCGCCACGGCCAGGCCGTCGCGGCGGCGAGCCTGCCGAAGCTGCGTTGAACGACGGTTGAACAAGTTTTCCTTGGCTTGGGCCGGAGGGGCGGAGAGAGTCCGCACCGTGAATTCCAACGGCAGGCGCATCCCGGCGTGACCGGCAGTCTCCGTTGATCAACCGCGTGGGCCGCAAAACTGAAATAACCAACCTCCTGGCCAACCTGCCGCGCCTCGGGGCGGGATTGAGCTACCGCAGGCCGTTTGGCAGCGAACTGCTCCAGCAGCAGTCGGAGGTGGACTTCATCGAGATCATCGGAGACCTCTACCTCGACGCTCCGACAGAACGGGCGGATGAACTGCTCCTCCTGGCCAAGCACTTCACCATCGTCCCGCATTTCACGGGCCTCTCGCTCGGCAGTGCGGAAGGCGTGGACGAGCAATATCTCGAGGACATCGCCCGGCTGATCAAGTGGCTCAACCCGCCGTGGTGGAGCGAGCACATCGGTTTCACCAAGGCCGGCGGAGTGCATCTTGGACATCCCGCCCCCCTGCCCTTCTCACACGAGGCCGTCGAGGTGATGCGGCAGAACATCATCACCGCGCGCAGGGTCATCCCCACTCCCCTGATTCTCGAAAACGTCTGTTCCACGCTGGTCTGGCCCGGGGCGGAGATGGACGAGCCGGCGTTCATCACGGAGGTGCTGGTTCAAAGCGGTTGCGGCCTGCTGCTGGACGTGACAAACGTCCACACGAACGCCACGAACCTCGGCAGCGATCCGGTGGCCTTCCTGGAAAAACTTCCGCTCGACCGCGTCGTGCAGATCCATTTCTCCGGCGGCCACGAGTCAAAGGGACGGCTGGTGGAAAGCCGCGCCCAGCCCGTGCCCGAGGGGGTCTGGCAGTTGCTGGAAGCCGCGGTCGCCCGGGCTCCCGTGCGCTGCATCTGCCTCGAACGTGACGACAACCTGCCGCCGCTCCTGGAGGTGCTCTGGGAGGTCGAGCGAGCCCGGACCATCGGCAGGCAGCACAAGCGATGGAACTAGCCCTTCAACAAAAACTTGTCGCCCGGCTCGTGACCGACCGCGAGTTCCGCGAGTCGTTCTTCGCCAACCCGGCGAAGGTCGCCGCTCACGAGGGACTGACGGTCGCAGCCGAGGGACTGGCCCAGATGCACCACGAACAGCTGCGCCAGTTCGCGCGGCTGCTGCGCACGCGCCGGCTGGCGCAGGTCAGCGTGCAGATGCCGCTCACGCGCCGGGCGCTGGGCATGCGCTTTGCCGACCTGTTCCGCAACTACGCCGTCAATCCACAGCCCGGGAAGCGCCCGTTTGAAGACGGGCTGGGGTTTGCAAAATACCTTGAAGAATATGCCTCGGCGGAGCAGCTTGGCCCCGAGTGGGCACTTTCAATCGCACGATACGAGGCGGCAAAGATCGAGGCCACATGGTTGGACCGCCGGCTGACCGTCCGCTTCCTGCCGCACGCGGCAAGGCGGCTTGCCACGATGCTCAAGACCGGAGATGTCCCGCCCGGCTCCTATCATCGCCCCTCCGTCGCCATCTGGTGGCGCGCCACCGAATCCAGCCGGCTGAAGCACTGGCTATGGTAACCTTGCTGCAAAGAAAGACACGCCCCGGCCAATCCCGGTGGAGTCCATGAATGGGGAAGCGTCGACTGTCAGGCGTGGGTGATTACAAGTGAGATTTTATGAAAACCAATCCAGCCAAAAAGAAAGCCAGCCCTCCCGCCAAAACTCCTCCGGACAACTCCAACGCGCCGATCATCAACCTCGTCCCGTCCTTCATGCGGTTGAAGACGATTCTGGTGCCCGTTGATTTCTCGGATTTCTCTGCAAAGGCGGTCAAATACGCCGCCTGTTTCGCCCGGCAGTTCGGAGCCACGCTCACCCTGATCCATGTTGTCGAGCCGGTCCGCTATCCCGAAAGCGTGCTCATCCCCCCGGAGATGGAGGAAGCCAACCAGGACCGGATCAAGCTGGCCCGCTCCTCGCTGAAGGACTTCGTAAAGAAACATGTGCCGTCAACCGTAGGCACGGAGACGGTGACGCGCCTGGGCCATCCCTTTCTGGAGATCACCACGGCGGCAAAGGATATTGATGCCGATCTCATCGTCATCGCCACACATGGGCACGCGGGGATCAAGCACCTGCTCCTCGGAAGCACTGCGGAGCGCGTGGTGCGCCTGGCCCCCTGCCCCGTGCTGACGGTGCGTGAGAACGAACGGGAGTTTGTGTAACCCGTGCCTGTAGGAGACGACGTGACGAGTCTCTGATTTTCAGGAAATCGAAGTGAGACTCCTCACGTCGTCTCCTACGAAGAGCTACGCCTTCGCGTCCTTGCCGGTGTGGCGGATGTCGCGGCCTTCGTAGAGATAAACCACTTCCTCGGCGATGTTCGTCGCGTGATCGGCAATCCGCTCGATGCGCTTGGATATCTGCATGAGGTGCAGGCACCGCGTGATGGTCGTCGGCTGCTCCAGCATGTAGGTGACCAGCTCGCGCTGAAGCTGCTTGTGCAGCGCGTCCACGTCCCTGTCGCGCGGCAGCACGGCTCGCGCGCGGGCGGTGTCACGGCTGACGAAAGCCTCCAAAGCGTCGTTTAACATCTCCAGCGCCATCGTCGCCATGCGCGGGATGTCCACGTAGGGCTTGAGCTGGGGCTCCTTGTTCAAGTCCACGGCGCGGCGGGCGATGCTCGTGGCTTCGTCTCCCACACGCTCCAGGTCATGGGTGATCTTCATCGCCACGGTGATCGTCCGCAAATCGCTGGCGATGGGGCCGCGCGACAGGAGCACGATGGCCAGTTCGTCCAGCTCGACCTCCAGCGCGTCAAGCTGGTCGTCGGCCTGCTCGACCTGGCGGGCGAGGTCGTCGCTGCGCTCGACCAGCGCCTTGACGGCGTTCTGCACGGAGCTGGCGGCGAGGCTCGACATGGTGAGGAGCTTTTCCTTGAGGGCGGCGAATTCGTGGTCGTGGGGGAGCATGGGCAGTATTCAGTGTTCAGTGTTCAGTAATCAGTAGAGCCGACGGGCATTCGACAGCGTCCAGTTCACTGAACACTGGAAACTGATTACTGAACACTTGGCTTCGCATCATCCAAACCTCCCAGTCACATAATCCTCCGTCTGCTTCTTCGACGGGTTGGTGAAAATCTTCGCCGTGGTGTCGAACTCGATCAGCTCGCCGAGGTAGAAGAACGCCGTGTGGTCGGAGATGCGCGCGGCCTGCTGCATGTTGTGCGTGACGATGACGATGGTGAAGTCGCGCTTCAATTCGAGAATCAGCTCCTCGATCTTCGCCGTGGCAATCGGGTCCAGCGCGCTGGCCGGCTCGTCCATGAGGAGAATCTCCGGCTTGATGGCGATGGCGCGGGCGATGCACAGCCGCTGCTGCTGGCCGCCGGAGAGGCCCAGCGCACTGGTGTGCAGGCGGTCCTTCACCTCGTCCCAGAGCGCCGCACCGCGCAGGCTCTGCTCCACGGTCGCGTCGAGGTCGGACTTCGCCTTCATGCCGTGCAGCTTGAGGCCGTAGGTGATGTTGTCGTAGATGGACTTGGGGAACGGGTTCGACCGCTGGAAGACCATCCCGATGCGCTTGCGCAGCTCGATCACGTCCACGTCACGGCTGTAGATGTCCTGCCCGCCGATCTTGATCGAGCCGGTGATGCGCACCGAGTCAATCAGGTCGTTCATCCGGTTGAAGCAACGGAGAAACGTGGACTTGCCGCAGCCCGACGGCCCGATGAAGGCCGTGACGTGCCGCTCGCCGATGGTGAGTGAGATGTTTTTGAGCGCCTGCGTCGCGCCGTAGTGGAGGTTCACGCCCTCGCTCGCGATGAGCGGAGCGCCCGCGCCCTCCGTGGGCTTCGTGGTGTTCAGCGTGACTTGCGTGGGGGAGAAGGCAGCCATAATTCAATGTCCAGCTCGCATCTTCTTGCGCACCCGCGCGCGCACGATGACGGCAACCAAATTCAGGGACAGCGTCAGGAGCAGGAGGGCCAGCACGGTGGCGAACAGGATCGGCCGCGTCTTCTCGATGTCCGGAGATTGCGTGCTGAGGATGAAGACGTGATAGCCCAGGTCCATGAACTGGTCGGTCAGCGAATGCGGCAGGTCACGCATGTAGTAGGCCGCGCCGGTGAAAAGAATCGGAGCCACCTCGCCGCCCGCGCGGCCCACCGCCAGGATGCCGCCGGTGAGGATGCCGGGGAGCGCCTCGGGCAGGACAATCTTGATGATGGTTTCCAGCTTCGTCGCGCCG
>JBAYGL010000409.1:0-5111 GCA_041666725.1 Limisphaerales bacterium | reverse complement strand
TCGGCTTCTCTGCTGATTCAGGAAAACGCCGACCCTGAAGTCCGTCGTGATCTGGAGCGTTTCTTCGCCCGCCTCGCCCCCGACGGCGATCCGCTTTTCCAGCACACCTCCGAAGGTGACGACGACATGCCCGCGCACATCCGCACCGCGCTCACGACCGTGAACCTGAGCATTCCGATTGTTCGTGGTGAACTGGCGCTCGGCACCTGGCAGGGCATCTATGTCTGGGAACACCGGACTTCGCCGCACCGCCGGCAGCTCGTGGTCCATCTGGTGGGCGAGTGAGGTCTATTGGCCGGAAGCAGCCTTCCGCAGCCGCTCCGCCTCCGCCGCGTGCTGACGGGCCAGGTCCGGCTTGCCCTGCCTGACGAGTGCTTCCGCCATCTGTGAGTGGGCGTCGGGGCTTTGTGAATTGAGCTGCAACGAGCGGGTGAAGCGTTCGACTGCGCGGCTCAAGTCTCCCTTGCCCGCGAGGGCGATGCCGTAATTCAGATGCGTGTCCGCGCTGTCCGGGCTGAGGCGCAACGCCTCGTCGAACTGCACAAACGCGGCCTCAAACTTTCCCTGCCGCGCGAGGGCGATGCCGTAGTTGTTGCGGGCTGCGAGATGGCGGGGAGCCACTGCGATGGCCTTGGCATAGGCGGCTTCCGCCTCCGCCCAGCGCCCCTGACGGGCGAGGACGTTGCCGTAGTTGTAAGGCAGTTGCACGAAGGCGCTGTCGGGAGTGATTTGCAGCGCCTCGCGATAGCAGGCCTCGGCCTTGGAATCGTCTCCGGCGTCCGCGTGGGCATTGCCGAGTTTGAGCAGGGCGACGGCGCGCAGGTTTCCGCCGGGCGGCATCCGGCGGAGGAGTTCCTTGAAAAAGACGAAATCGTTTTCCCAGATGCGCGTCTGCCGGATGCTGGCGATGACGCACAGCCCTGCGAGAAGCCCCGCCGCGACCAGCGCCTTCCGATGCCACACACGGCCGCGCCAGTGCCACAGCAGCCCGGCGGCGGCAACGCCCAGCAGCACGCCGTTCACGATGGAATAGCGGTCGTGCGGATAATGCGGCCTTTCCGTGAGGCCGAGCATGGGCACGAGCAGTCCCAGATGGGCGAGCCACAGCGCCAGCGCGGCCGGCCAGCGTCGCCAGCGGGCCAGCAGGAGCGCGGTCACGCCGAGCACAACCGCAGCACTGGCGGCAAAGGCGGGATCGAAGGGATGGTTGTTCAGCAGCGTGGTGTAAAACGGGCCGAGGTCCACCGGTGCGAACGATTTCCAGACGTAGTAGGCCCAGAGGTAAAACGCCTGCATCGCCCGCGCCACCACTCCGAAGTCCTCCATGCGGGTCGGCTTGGGCCAGTCGCCGGTGATGAAAAAGCGGCCATAGACCGTGCAGGCCACGAGGAGGACGGAAAGCAGGAGGAAGGGAACTTTCTCCACCCAGACTTTGCGCGCCGCCGGATCAACCAGGCTCGCGGAATCGCCACGCTCGAAGCGGCGCAGCGGGAAAAAATCCAGCGCCACCAGCACGGCAACATAGCCGAGCACGATGGGATACGACAGCACCGCGAGCGCAAATGAGACGACGGACAGCCAGTAGTTCCGACGGCGGGCGGAAGGTTCAGCCTCCGGCCGTTGCGCGCACAGATAGAAGCGCGTGGCGGCCAGCGCGAAGAACAATGCGAGGTGATACGGCAGCCCCGTGACCCACGCCACCGGCTCAACGCGCAACGGATGCACGGCCCACAGCAACGCGCCGAAGGCCGCGCACGCATCCAAACCCGCAGGTTCTTCGATTCCGCGTTCCGCGCTTCGCGTTCCGAGTTTGAGCAGCCGCCGCAACAGGAAGAATACGAGCACCGCGTTCGCGCAGTGCAGCAGCACGTTGGCGAGGTGGTAGCCAAACGGGTTCAGACCGAAGGCTTCATGCACCAGCGCCCAGGCCAGCCAGGAGAGCGGCTTGTAGCGGATGGCCTGCTCGAAGTCCGTGAACATCCAGCGGAGGTTCTCCGCCGTCAGCCCTTGCACGCGGGGATTCTCGAAGACGTTGATGTCATCGTCCCAGCGCAGGAAACCCGACTCCAGCGTTCCGAAGAAGACACCGAAGACCACCGCGACAAGCGCGAAGACGATCACTGTGGTGCGGTGATGGGGGCGCATGAGTCAGGGAGGGGAAGGAGCAAGATCAGGAGCAGGAGGGAACGGGAGTCTTCGGCTCCAGCTCGTAATCCTGATCTTGCTCCTGCTCCTCATGGTTTTGCCTCACTCCCACTCGTCGGCAGGCGTGAACTGGCTGGTGTTGAGCAGAAACTTTACGCCGAACGCCGCATCGTTCACCGAGTCGAGAGTGATGCGGCCATGGCGGATCGTCAGCGTCGGCCAGCCGGCCGCGCTGGCATGATAGAGGTCGCCGTGCGCGCTGAGAACCTGTTGCTGCACGTCGCGTGGGAACTGCGAGAGGCCGGCGTTGTAATGATGGCCGTTGCGTTCGACGCTCTTGATGCCCAGTGCCGCGCAAACAGCGAGGTCTTGTTGCACGGCGATCGGACCGACGTTGCACAAGTCCTCGCCGCTCATGAGAAACGGGCGCGCGGGGGACTGCTTTTGACGGTGCGCCAGCAGGCAGCGGTTTGCGATGCTCTTGATCACGCCCTTGCAGTTTTTGTGGCTCGTGCCGTCGTAACCCAGCGCCAGGGCGGCGGGCAGGCTCTCCAGTTCGCCGTCCGATTCATCAATGATGAAGGGCGGGCGGTCCGGCCATTCGGCCAGCGCGGTGGCGGCGGCGGTTCCGAGCGCCACGCTGCGATGCAGCGGCTGCTCGACGAACAACAGCTTCGCCAGAAACGGTCTCAGCAGGTCGTCGGCGCGGAGCGTCTCCCAAAACCGCCGGAATTCCGCGAACGAGTTGAACTGTTCGTTGCCGTCGAGCGTGAAGGCGAAGTCGTCTCCACACTCGGCTTGCAACACTCGCGCGATGCTCCGCAGCCGTTCCGTGTCACGGGCCGGGTTGCCGTTCACCTTTAGCTTGAAGTGTCGCAGGCCGTAGGCGCGGACGGCCGCGACGAGCGATTGTGGCAGGCCGTCGTCCAGGCGTTCGCCAGCCGCAATGTCCTTCTCCTCCAGCGGATCGCAAAGCCCCACGGTGTGGCGCGCGATGATTTGAGAGTGCGGCTGCGACGGAAGCCATGCGGCGGGTGAAAAGCCCGCCAGCTCCGGGCGCATCTCGCCGAGCCGGATGTCAAAGTCGTTGTCCAGCAGGGCGCGGTGAAAGGGCTTTGCAATGGCGCGGCAGAAGGCATCCATCACCGCGCGTTCCACCAGCGACGTGCCGAAGTGCGCGAGCAGCGGCGGCTTGTCTTCCGCGTCGGCCCACGCGGACTGCGAATCGTAGAGATGCAGCCACAGGTCGAAGACGCTCGGCGCGTTCTGCCCCTCCGCCGTCTCGATGGCCGTCTCGATGACGTCGAGCATCTCGTTGGTTTCGTCGCCCACGTCGCGCTCCGGATCCTTGGTGAACCACTTGGGCGCAAGCACGTCCGCCGCCACGCCCAGCACCGTGCGCCCGTTCACCTCCAGGGCCACGCGCACAAAGGCCATCGGCATCTGCGTCATGGTCGCGATGCCGTATTTGAACGGCATCCTCGTATGCATGTTGAGCAGATGCAGGTCGCCTTCGCAGACACGAATGTTCACGGGCCGAGTGTAGCGAACGGAAATACCCGGTCGAGCACCGGGTGATGCCTGTAGCGATGCCAGGCCGGCTTCATTCCGCGAATTTTCTCCCCGCCCGGCGTGTCGAAGGCTAGCATCCAAAAAATACTCAACATGAAACTTCGCACGTTCTTGATTCTGACCGGCTGTTCCGCCCTTGCCACCGCCTGCCGCATGACTCCGCGCGGGATCTCCGGCAACATCCGGATCGGCATGATCGGCCTCGACACCTCGCATGTGCCGGCCTTCACGGATGTCCTCAACAATCCGGAAAACAAGGCCCATGTGTCCGGAGCGAAAGTCGTCGCGGCCTTCAAGGGCGGCAGCGCGGACATCGAATCCAGCGCCTCCCGCGTGGACGGCTACACCAAGACATTGGTCGAGAAATACGGCGTCAAAATCTACGATTCCATCGAGGAGCTGTGCAAGAACGTCGACGCTCTGATGATCGAGAGCGTGGACGGCCGCCCGCACCTTGCGCAGGCCATCCCCGTCATCAAGGCCGGAAAACCCCTCTTCATCGACAAGCCTCTAGCGGGCTCGCTCAAGGACGCGCTGGAAATCTTCCGTCTCGCCAAGGCCGCCGGCGTCCCGGTCTGGAGCTCCTCCTCCCTCCGTTACGGCAAGTCCGCCCAGGCCGTCCGCGCCGGCTCCATCGGCAAGGTCAGCTACGCCGAAACCACCAGCCCGGCCAGCCTGGAGCCGCATCATCCTGACCTCTTCTGGTATGGCGTCCACGGCTGCGAGACGCTGTTCACCGTGATGGGCACGGGTTGCGAGTCGGTGAAGCGCGGCACGACCGCCGATGGAAAGATTGAAGTCACCGGCAAGTGGAAGGGCGGGCGCACCGGCATCTTCCGCGAGGCCAAGGGCTACACCGGCGTGGCCAAGGGCGACAAGGGCGAGGTCCCCATCGGTGCCTATGACGGCTACGCCCCGCTCGTGGCCGAAGCCATCAAGGCCTTCCAGACCGGCATCGTGCCGGTGAAGCCCGAGGAGACGATCGAGATTCTCGCCTTCATGGAAGCCGCCGACGAGAGCAAGCGCCGCAACGGCGCGGAAGTGACCCTCGCCGAAGTGCTCAAGAAGGCGGGCAAGTAGCCGCACGCACAAGCTGGTTGGGCTGAGGGGCAATCCACCCAGCATTGCCGTTGTGTGTCCAGATGGCCGCGCACCGGAACGATGAAGAAAGGCCAGTCCGCGCCCGAAAAATTCCTTCTGGAAAGTGAAGACGGTGTGGTTGTGCAGCAGGCGGGGCAGCCGGGATTCTCGTTTGAACATCCGTTGTCCTCCCCCCGAAGAACATGGCCGATGGGAAGCGCGTGGCCACTTGCGCTGCGAGTTTCCTCCGAAGCCTCCACGACGTCCATCCCGATGGCCGTGCCGGCTTTTCCTCACCCGGGCTGCAACTGATT
>JBAYGL010000408.1:0-5123 GCA_041666725.1 Limisphaerales bacterium | reverse complement strand
GCCGGGCGTCCAGCACGGTGGCGAACGGGCCTTCCTTGACGCCCGCGCAGCGGTGGGCCTCGTCCGCGATGACCAAATCGAATGGCTTGAGCTGGTGCTGCTGAAAGGCGAGCGCCACGGTGGGGGCCGATTGGTAGGTGGAGAAAACCACGCGCCGCCCGTTCCCGCGCAGGAACGCGGCAATCTCGGCGGGCTGGGTGGTCGGAGGCACGCCCAACTCGCTGACGTGGGCGATGAGGTGGTCCTCGCCGCCGATGGTCTGGTCGGAGCAGACCGGCAGGAACCGGTACGGTTGGAGGGCATCCTTGGACCAGTCGCTCAGGAGCTGGGAAACGAGTGACAGCGAGGGCACCAAAACGAGCGTGCGCTGTGACTTCATCGCCTCGGCAACACGGAGGCCAATGAGCGTCTTGCCGGTGCCACAGGCGCGGATGAGCTGTCCCCGGTCGTGCTGCCTGAATCCACGAACCGCGTCGGCAATGGCTCGCCGCTGGTCCGGCCGAGGTTTGTGAGGCGGCGGTTGCGGGGCCACGAGTTTGGCCGGGGAGGACGGCCAGTTCAGTGCGCGGTTCTTGAGTTCGGAGAACAGCAGGCAGCCCACTTTCTTTTCCTGGGCCTCGATGACTTCGCGGGCGTTGTGGCCCAACTCGGCGGCGGTGGCGATCAGCAGCCGATAGGAGATGCACTTGCGGGATGACTCGCTGAGGAAACGGTCAACATCGTTCTTGGTGACGGAATGGGGCAGGGCGTAGGCCTTGGACTGGACGGCCCACAATTCGTCGTCAAACGTCTCGGCGATGAGGTCAATTCCCTTGTCCCGGCCCCAGCGTCCGGGCCACTCGTCCCACAGCCAGACGCGCTTGATTTGATGCTTATACTGCGGGTCGTTCTCCAGAAACCATTTGCAGATGCGCTCGAACTCGCGTCCGCGCCGGTGTTCGTCCGGGCTGAGGCTGCGAAACAACTCAGGGAAAGAGGCCATGACTGTGGGGGGGAGAGTGGCGGAGGGCGGGTGGGGTCGCAAGACTGTGTCCTCACGCAGCTACTGGGCACGGCGGCTCATGCCGGAGCGAACCCGCCTGTGACGGTCACGAACGGGCAGATTGTTTTCGAGGACGGGAGAGTGTCAGCCTGCCACGGCGTTTCTATCGGGTAATTGAGCGATAGTGTCGGCGGCAGCAAGGCGTGATGAATTCTTCAGGAGCGTCCCTTGTCAGAGCGGCTGCGGCTCGTTAGCCTTCACCCATGACCGCGTTGCCAATGGACCCGCTGAACACGCGCCGCGATTTCCTCGCGAAGCTCGCGGCCGCCACGACCACCACGATGGCGATGGGCGCGCCACGCCTGCTGGCGAATGACAAGGTCGTCCATCCGAAACCCACGGCGGACGCTTGCATCTTGATCTGGATGGCCGGGGGCATGGCCGCTCCGGAGACGTTCGACCCGAAGCGTTACCAGCCCTTCGAGAAGGGTGCGCCGGTGAAGAACATTCTCAGCACGTTCCCCGCGATTCCGACATCGGTGGACGGATTGAAGATCTGTCAGGGCCTTGAAAACATCGCGCAGGTCATGGACCGCGCCACGCTGATCCGCAGCGCCACGCAGCCGGACCTCGGGCACATCCTGCACTCGCGGCATCAGTATCACTGGCACACCGGCTACGTGCCGCCGCAGACGGTCGCGTGCCCGCATCTCGGCGCGTGGATGGCCCGGGTGCTCGGCCCGCGCAACCCGGTGATGCCGGCCTTCATCAACGTCGGCCAGCGGCTCGAAGGCGTCGGCGAGCAGGAGGAGTTGAAGGCCTTCACCACCGCCGGATTCTTCGGCAACGAGTTCGGCCCGATGAACCTGCCGTATCCCGACGATGCCGCGCAGTCCGTGCGCCCGCCCAAGGGGATGGAGCCGGGGCGTTTCGACAACCGCTACAGTCTTTACCGCAAGCTGGTGGACAGGAACCCGCACCGCGAGTTCATGAGCGACTTCCAGCAGGAGTCCATGCTGCGCTCGCTGGACAACGCGCACCGGCTGCTCAGCTCGAAGGAGCGCGCGGCGTTCGATCTCTCGCTGGAGCCGAAGGAGAGCTACGCGAAATACAACACGGGCCGCTTCGGCCAGGGCTGCCTGCTGGCGCGCCGTCTGGTGGAGAACGGCGCGCGGTTTGTGGAGGTGACGACCGAATACGTGCCGTTCCTGCACTGGGACACGCACAAGGACGGCCACGAAACCGCCGCGCGGATGCACCAGGAAATGGACATGCCCATCGCCACGCTCGTCCGCGACCTCGAAGCGCGCGGCCTGCTGGACCGCACGCTGATCATCATCGCCAGCGAGTTCAGCCGGGACGCGATGATCGAAGGCGTGCCGGGCTCGAACGCGAAGGATCAGGCCACCGCTCCGACCGAGACGTTGCAGAAGATGAAGCACTACGGTCTGCACCGGCATTTCACCGGCGGCACGAGCGTCGTGATGTTCGGCGGCGGGGTGAAAAAGGGGTTCGTCCATGGCCAGACGGCCGATGAGCGGCCGCTGGTGGCGGTGAAGAATCCCGTCTCCGTCAGGGATCTGCACGCGACGATCTTCACCGCGATGGGCATCAGCCCGAAGACGGGGTTCGACATCGAAGGCCGGCCTTTCTACGCGACCGAGGACGCCAAGGGCACGGCGGTGCAGGAGATTTTCGCGTAAACCTGTATGAGGGGAATGAAGTTTCGTTGTGCTACGATTGCTTGTCTGTGTCTCCTCGCAACTGCATGGGGAGACACCTTCATCTATTCGTTCAGCAGTTCTGTTGAGGCGATTGACGACGGGGCAGGGATTGCGTCGTCCTCGAATATTCGCGTAGGCGACTCGTTTGCCTACACCTACCAAGTTGCTTTTTCAGTGCCGGGGGAAGTCCACCGATACGATGGAACAACCACATTCCTCCCGCTGGTCGAATCTCCAACCTTCGGCTATTTTCATGGACAGCTCTCAGCAGGGTTTCTGTTGCCCCCAAAGGATGGTGGGCGATTTCATGCTCCCGAGAACGAGTCCTCAACGCACTACGGCTATTTGTTCTCGCCGCCTTCTGGAACGCACACAGGCGGATTGGTCGCAGGCTCATCAGATTCGAGCATAATCATTTTTAAGCTCGGGTTGCTGGACGCACCTGTCTCGCAGTGGCAGGTCGGAGAGAACCTTTACGGGACCCTCCAAGCGTTCGACTCCGGCTCGGGTATGACTTTGGTTCATTTGAATGTGGAATTGACCAATATCACGCAAGTTCCAGAGCCAGGTATCGCTTTGTTGGTTTTCCTCGGTGCTATTGTTGGTTTATCTAAACGCAGGCGCACATGTGGAAATTGAAACCTGTGAGCTCTGTCTGCTCTTTGAACGATGCTGTCGGGCCTCACCAGCACCGCAATCGCCGCTGACCAGCCCAGCTTCGTCTTCCTTCTCGTGGATGAACTGCGCTGAAATGCGCTCGGCTTCATGGGCGACAAGCCCCTGCTGCATGTAGTATCCTCTCGTCATGCGCGAGTGGCCGGAACAAACCAAGATCCTCGTCTCGCTGTTTCACACGCCGACGGACGCAGCGCGTGAGATGTTTTACTGCGCGCTGCGCGCGGGCCACCTCATCGCCGGCGCCGATTACAAGCGGGCGCATCCAAACTATCCCGGGCACAAAATACTGCTCTGCCTCCGGGGCAATGGTTTCATCGAGGTGCATGGACGGGCCTACGCCGTCGGGCCGGGGCAGATCGGCTGGATTTTCGACCATCACAGCAACAAGCACTTTCCGGCGGAAAAGTCGCCCTGGGAGATGTATTGGATCCGGGTGGACGGCCCGCACATGGACCGGATTTACGGGACGCTGACCTCTTCCGGTTCGCCCGTGTTTGCGGGCGTTGATGCGACTGCCTCGGCCGCGATTTACCGGCGGATATTCCAGATCATGAAGGTCCGCCCCATCGCCATGGAAGCCTCGCTGCACGTCGAGGTGGCCGAACTCATCAAGCATCTTTTCACCGCTCGCCACTCGGCGAATCCCCAGCCCGGCCGGGAGGCGGAGATTCCACGTTCGCTGCTCAAGCCGATGGAGGCGATGCAGCTATACTTTGACCGTCCGCTGCGGATCACGGAGCTGGCGGCCACCGCGGGCATGAGCGTGTCCACCTTCTTCCGGCAGTTCAAGGCCGCCACGGGCACCAGCCCGATTGACTGGCTGCGGCGCGTGCGGATCAACGAGGCCAAGCGCCGGCTCATCGAGACAGACGACACCATCGCCAAAATCGCCGGGGAGATCGGCTACTGCGACCAGTTTTACTTCAGCCGCGATTTCAAGCGCATGACCGAGGTTTCCCCCCGCGAGTATCGCGCCCGTGAGCGAAAGCACAAAGGGCGGTGACGTCCGGCTGCTGGAAGGTTGCCGCCGGGAGATGACCGGCGTCCCGCTTGATCCAGTGAATCGAACAGGGGCCGGAGGTTCGGCGAGGTCCGGAATGAGAGGATAGTGCATAACTTCTGGCAATCTGGCGCATGGCGGAAGAAGGGTTCGGTGATATTCTGGCCTGTGATGACACCGTATTTCGCATGGTCCGGCCGTGTAAGGCGTTTCCGACTGATTTGCGTTTTGGGGCGGCGGGTTGTTGCCCGCACTGCCCTGGCAAATTCCGCCTGCACACTTCCTCTTTAAATCGTCGATCACAACAGTGCATCACCGCGTTCCTATGACTCACCGGCAGTTGGTTCCAATTACCGCAGGGTTGCTTTCCCTGCTCCCCGGATTGCTGTTCGCCGCTCCTGCGAAGGTGGATTTCACCCGCGACATCAAGCCGTTCATGGCGGACACCTGCTTCGCGTGCCACGGCCTCGACGCCAAGGCGCGCAAGGGCGGCCTGCGCCTTGATCTCCGCGAGGAGGCGCTCAAGGCAGGCAAGTCAGAGAAGCTCGCGATCGTTCCCGGCAAGCCGGAGCTCTCCGAGGCGGTCAGGCGCGTCTTCACCAGCGACGCGGATGATCTGATGCCGCCGGAGAAATCGCACAAGGTGCTCACGGCCCGCCAGAAGGAGCTGTTCCGCCGCTGGGTGGCCGAGGGCGCGGAGTATCAGGGCCACTGGGCGTTCACGGCTCCGAAGCGGCCG
>JBAYGL010000407.1:0-5124 GCA_041666725.1 Limisphaerales bacterium | reverse complement strand
GCGCAGAACTTGCAATAGACGTTGCAGACGTTGGTGTAGTTGACGTTGCGGTCCACGAGGTAGGTGACGATCCCGTTGCCGCGCCCGCCATGCGCGGCGGCGCGGTGGAGCTGGCGGCGGCGGTCGGCCAGCGCGCCGAGCTCTTCCAGCGGAAGCGCGTAGAGGCGCAGGGCCTCGGCGCGGTCAATGCGCCCGCCGTCCCAGACCTTTTGGAGCAACTCGTCGAGTGACGCGTCGTGAATCACGGGCGCAGTCTAGCACCGCGCGGCGTCCAGACAACGCGAATGGCGCGAACGGCACGACGGCTTGACAGGCGGGAGGGTCTTTCGTCTTAATTCACGCCAGTTCAAGCGCGAGTCCGCCAAGTGGGATTCTCATCACCTCGACCATCATGAAAACTCCGTCCCTTCGTTGCCTCAAATTTATCCTGGTTCTTCTCCTGCTCGTCTCCGCTGCGCCCGTTCGCGGCGCGGAAAAGAAGGGCATGACCCTGGAGCAGTTCCTGGGATCGCTCACCTGGACCAGGGGGCCGGGCAAGGGCGAGATGAAGGACCTGGCGGAGATCGAGGTGCCGGCGGGCTTCATGTTCACCGGCGAGGCGGACACGCAAAAGCTTTTGCGGGCCTTCGGCAATCCGACCAACGGCCGCGAGCTGGGGCTGGTCGCCCCGACGAACCTGGACTGGTTCGTGGTGTTCGAGTTTGCCGACACCGGCTTCATCAAGGACGACGACAAGGACAAGCTCGACGCCGACGCGATGCTCAAGTCCATCCAGAAGGGCACGGAAGCCGGCAACGAGGAGCGCAAGAGGATGGGCGGCGCGCCCCTGACCATCACCGGCTGGCAGCAGCCGCCCAAATACAACCCCGAGACCCACAACCTCGAATGGGCCATCAAGGGCGAGAGCGAGGGGCACGCGATCGTGAACTACAACACCCGCCTCCTCGGGCGCAAGGGCGTCATGGAGGTCGCGCTGGTCGTCTCGCCGGACAAGCTGCCGGCCACGATGCCCGACTATCAGGCGTTGCTGAAAGGCTACGCCTACAAGGACGGCCAGCGTTATGCCGAGTTCCGCGATGGCGACAAGGTTGCGCAATACGGCCTCGCTGCGCTGGTGGTGGGCGGGGCGGCCGTCGGCGCGGCCAAACTCGGCCTGTTCGCCGTGCTCGCCGGTTTCTTCAAGAAGGCGTGGAAGCTGGTGGTGGTCGGCGTCGTGGCGCTGGGCGGCCTCATCAAGCGGCTCTTCACGTTTGGTGCCCGCCGGTCCGGCAATGACAGCTCCCCGGGGCCGACGGCATGAGCGAAGCCGAGAGCCTGTTTCTCGTCCTCGCGCTGCTCTACTGCGTCGAATGCGTCGGCTGGGTTCGGCGCGGGACGGTGGCATTCCGCACGCGTTGGCGCGGTCGCTGGCGGGCGGTTCATCCCAGTCTCCATCTCGGCGGTCAGAGGGGCGGGCTGGTCTTTGCACATCCGCTGCCGCCGCTGGGGAATCTGCTTCTCAGCGCGCAACTGCCCTTCTCCCTTTCGCCCGACGGCTTGCTGGCGTTCGTTGCTCCGGCGGTGAATCCCGGCGGGCGGCCGCCGCAACGCGGCTCGTTCCTCCGCTGGGGGCAGATCCAGTCGCTTGTCGCCGAGGGCAGGGCGCTGAAGCTCAACGGCACGGCGTGGTTCAAGTTCAGCTCCGCACACACCGCCGGATGGCTGGCCACGGCGTTGACACGCATTGCCCGGCTTGCGCCAGAACAGCGCGCTGCGGCCATCCGTGAATTTCTGGCCGCGACACTTGACCCGGAGGCCGTGCGCGCGCAATGGGCGGCCGCCCGGCCCGGGGCGCTCCGGCTCCGGCGGTGGGCGAACAGTCTCTTCTGTTTCATGTTTGTCGTCGCCCCGGCCCTCAACTGGCACTACGGCCTCAAGGCCTGCTGGCCGGTGCTGGTCGCGGGCTGGCTGGGCCACACGATCACGATCGGCATCCTGTTCTTCCGCGCCCACCGACGGCTGTATCCGGAGGCTGGAGACGAGCGTTTCACGCATTTTCTCACGAGCCTGCTCGCGGCTCCGACCGCCGCGCGCGCACACGATCTGCTCACGCGTCCGCTGCTCGAACGGTTTCATCCGCTGGCGGTAGCGCAGGTGCTCGCGGATGCCGGTGAGTTTCGCGTCGTCGCCCAGCAACTGCTCCGCGAGTTGCGGCATCCGGCGCTGCCCGTCTGTCCGCCCGGCGAGGCGGAGAGCGTGGAGCGAGATTCTCGCGCGATGGTGCTGGAATTCAGCGAGGCGCTGACCCGGCGCGCGGGGCTGGACCCGGATGCGCTGCTTGCGCCGCCGTCGCCATTGGATTGCGCCTGTCGTTCCTATTGTCCGCGCTGCGAGGAGCAGTTCATCGCTCCAACCGGGGTCTGCGAAGACTGCGGCGGATTGCGGCTGCTGCCGCTGGCGAAGCCTGACGACCGGCGCAAACCAGAGTGAATGCCCGGGCCGCCGCCGCGCGTCACTTTAGGACCATGACACCCGTCCGAAATCCCGCCGCCGTCCCTGGCCGTCTCGCTGTTGTGCTGTGCTTTGTTTTTCTGGCAGCCAGTTTGCCCGCCGCCGCGCCCGCTCCCGCCCTCTGGAAAGCCGGCGTTGCCACCGCCGTGATCACGCCCGAGCAGGCCATGTGGATGGCGGGCTACGCGAGCCGGACCAATGTCAGCCAGGGCAGGACGCTGGACCTTTTCGCCAAGGTGCTCGCGCTGGAAGACGAGCGCGGCGGGCGGATGGTCTTTGTCACGCTCGACCTCATCGGCGTGCCCCGCACCCTGCGGAAAAGCCTGGAGGCCCGGGTGCAGAAGGCCTGGCAGCTCCCGCCGGAGGGCCTGCTGCTCAATGCGTCGCACACGCACAGCGGACCGGAGTTTCGCTTCGGTCGCACCCCGGCGGATGACGGCGATTTCAAGCCCAGCTCGCTCGGCGACATCTACGGCCGAACGCTGGAGGACAAGCTGTTCAAACTCATCGGCACGGCGCTCGAAACCCGCACTCCCGCCCGTCTGGCCTACAGCTTCGCCCGTTGCGGCGTGGCCATGAACCGCCGGCTGCCGACGAAGGACGGCTACAAGAACAGCCCGTTTCCCGAGGGCCCTGTGGACCAGTCGGTGCCTGTGTTGCGCGTCGAGGGGGCGGACGGCAGGCTGCGCGCGGTGCTCTTCGGCTACGCGTGTCACAACACGACGCTCGCGCTCTACCAGTTCAGCGGCGATTACGCCGGCTACGCGCAACAGTATTTCGAGGCCGATCATCCGGGCGCTGTCGCGCTCTTCATGCTCGGCTGCGGCGGCGATCAGAATCCCTATCCGCGCGGCACGGTGGACCTTGCGCAAAAACACGGACGCTCGCTCGCGACGGCGGTGGAGGCCGCGCTGGCCACCACGTTGAAGTCGGTGAACGGCCCGCTGCACAGCGCATTCGCCGAGGTTGAGCTGGATTACGCGCCAGTGCCGACACGGGACGAGTTGAAGGCGCGGCTGGCCTCGAAGGATCGTTACGAGGTGTCGCACGCAAAGCGGATGCTGGACCGCCTGGAGAAGGGTGAGAAGCTGCCGACACAGTATCCATATCCTGTGCAGGTCGTGCGGTTCGGCGATGCGTTGACGCTCGTGGCGCTGGGCGGCGAGGTGGTTGTGGATTTCTCGCTGCGCCTGAAGAAGGAACTGGCCGGGCCTGCCGTGTGGGTCGCGGGCTACTCGAATGACGTGATGGCCTACATTCCCAGCCTGCGCGTCATGAAGGAAGGCGGCTACGAAGCCGGCGGTGCGATGCGTTACAGCACGACGCATCCCGGCCCGTGGGCGGAGTCAACGGAGGAACGCATCGTTGGCAAGGTCC
Organism: Limisphaerales bacterium; assembly: GCA_041666725.1. GTDB lineage: Bacteria > Verrucomicrobiota > Verrucomicrobiia > Limisphaerales > SXTU01 > SXTU01. Next base: position 1,257 of record JBAYGL010000407.1, on the reverse strand, counting down.
ATGAGCTGAACCGCAATGTGAACGGGCGGTGAGAAACGGGAATCCCGCCGGGCGACCGGAGTCCTGCACGAAGCAGATGGGGGTCTCCGTCGTTTTGAAGTGGTGCCAGAGGGCGGAATTGAACCGCCGACCAAAGGCTTATGAGGACTTTGTTAAACACGCATTCCGTCCTTTGTTTGCAGTCATTTCGTAAATACAACTTGCGATTTGCCAAAAATTTGCCACGGTATTTGCAAGATGAAACTACGTGCAACCCCTGCCAAGCGTCGGTTCAACATCGTCGAGTTTATCAATCCTTCCGGCGCGCTGGCGTGGCGTGTTACCGGCATCGCAGAGGACGGAACGCGGGTGCGGTCCAACTTCCGAACCAAGGCGGAAGCCGAGGGCGAGCGCGACCGGCTCGAATCCGAATTTCGCAATGGCTCGATTGCAACACGGCTTGTCTCCACGCGACTGACTGACACGCAGGCGGCGGACGCCGAGCGCGCATTTGCCATGCTCGACGGCAAACCGCTTTGTGAGGCCGTTTCATTCTTCCTCGCCAACTACCGCGAGCCGGTCATCAAGAAATCGCTCGACGATGCCTTCGCGGAATTTCTGGACGACAAGCGCAAGGCGAACAAGCGCGAGGACACCCTGCGCAGTCTCAAAACGAAGGTGGGCTTTTTGGTGTCCCGGCACGGGCGGATGAACGTCGGCGACATTGGCGTTGGCCTTGTGAGCGAAACCATCGAGCGGCCCGGCACTGGTCCCGTGACGCGCAACGGCGTGCGCCGGGCACTGTCCTCCTTCTTCGCGTGGGCCAAGGTGAAGACCTACTGCGCGGCGAACCCGTGCGAGGCCATCTCCCCGGTTGAAGTGGACGACGAAGACCCGGTCATCCTGCCACTGGCCGACGTTTGCAAGCTCTTGGAAGCCGCCGCCAGCTACAAGGACGGCGTGGTGCTACCCTACACCGCGATTGCGCTCTTCGCCGCCGTGCGCCCGACGGAGTTGAGCAAGCTGACTTGGGCGGACATAGACTTGGAGGCGAAGACGATCACCCTCGGCGCACGCATCGCCAAGCTGCGGGCCAAACGGATCGTTGAAATGTCCGACAACCTTGTCGAATGGCTCGCCCCGCACGCGCTCAAGCAGACGCCGCTGAAGGGGGCGAACTGGCGGCGGGACTTTGACACCGTAAAGGCACTGGCTGGCTACGGCGGGCGCTCTCAGCAGTCAACCGATGACGACGCGGAACCCTTGAAGCCGTGGACG
>JBAYGL010000406.1:0-5136 GCA_041666725.1 Limisphaerales bacterium | reverse complement strand
GGGGTTCTTCTTCGGGTCGCTGTCGTAAATGCCGTCCACCTTCGTGGCCTTGAGGATGGCCTCGGCGCCCATCTCGTTGGCGCGGAGCGCGGCGGCGGTGTCGGTGGAGAAATACGGGTTGCCCGTGCCGCCGGCAAAGATGACCACGCGGCCCTTCTCCAGATGCCGCACGGCGCGGCGGCGGATGAACGGCTCGGCCACCTGCGTCATGCTGATGGCGCTCTGGACGCGGGTCGGAACGCCCTGCTTTTCCAAGGCGTCTTGCAGGGCCAGCGCATTGATCACGGTGGCGAGCATGCCCATGTAGTCGCCGGTGGCCCGCTCGATGCCGCGCTCGCTCCCGGAAACGCCGCGGAAGATGTTGCCGCCGCCGACCACGATAACGAGATGGACGCCGAGCGCGTGGATTTCCGCAATCTGCTTGGCCATGTCCTTGATGACCTCCGGGTTGATGCCGGAGCCGGCCTCGCCACCGAGCGCCTCGCCGCTGAGTTTGAGAAGCACGCGTTTGAACTTGGGCTGGGCTTTGGAGCGGGTCGGCATGGGTTCAGGATGGGAAGGACTTCAGGGAAACAATCGCGCCAGGGAGAGCAGGGGAAAGAGTGTTGGGCGCGGACAACATCGTGACGCACTTGTAACAACCGGAAGTGACAGCGTCAAACCAAAGGGCGTGTGCCAGCCTCGGGACTTGCATCTTGGAGGACGATTTCTACGATCCCGCCCGTGTCCGGGCTGGATGAGCCTGTGGTTGGGTCCGGGCGGGCTGCGCACGTCGTGGCGGAATTGTTTTCCATCTGCTGTCTGTCTGAACTCCGTTTATTGCATGAAACATTGTCTTCGCATTCCGATGGTGGCTCTCGTCCTTGCCGCATGTGTCTCCGCCGCCGAAGCTGCGGCCGCGAGCCCGGCCGCGCCGCTCACCCCGCCGCCACCGCAGCCGAAGTGGGAGACCGTTGCCACCGCCGGCCTGACCCTGACGAAAGGAAACAGCGACACTCTGCTGGCAAACTTCGGCGTGAATTCGGCCAGGAAATGGAAGCAGAATGAAGTGGCCCTGGGTTCAAGCTTCTCCTACGGCGAGAATGCCGGCCGCAAGAACGTGGACAGCCTCAGTGGCTTTGGCCAATACAACCGCCTTGTTTCCGACAAGTTCTACGGCGGCTTCAAATTAAACGCGGCGAAGGATGCGATCGCTGACCTGGCCTATCGTGTGTCCCTCAGTCCGTTGGCTGGTTACTACCTCATCAAGGAAGCGAAAACCCATCTCAGCCTGGAGCTGGGTCCGTCCTACGTGATCGAGCGGCTGGGCGGCGTGAGCAAGAGCTACGCGGGCCTGCGCGCCGGCGAGCGGCTCGAACACAAGTTCAATGACCGCGCCAAGATGTGGCAGGCGGCGGACATCACCACTCAGGTGGATCGTTTCAGCAAGTATCTCATCACCTTTGAGCTGGGCGTTGATTCTGCGATCACGAGCCAGATCAGCCTGCGGGCGGTCCTGCAGGACAACTACGACAGCATACCGGCCACCGCCCGCAAGATGAACGACATCCGCCTCGTCACGGGGATCGCCTACAAGTTCTGATCTGTGGCGCCGCTTTCGCTCTCCTGCGCCGTCTGGGAGTAACACGGTTGGGTCCCGGTCTTGAAGGTGGTGCGTGCCGGGGAAGCTGCTCAAGGCAGGATTTGAGTTTCAATTCCCCGAGCTGCGCGCGGCATTGGCGGAGTTGCAGGCAGGGGCGGCGTAGTGGCTGCGCTTTCGTTTGGTGTCCACGCTTCAGCGTGTCGGCACGCCAAGACACCCTGAAGGGTGGACACCAAACAGCAGCGTCGCGTCCCGCTTGCCGCGCAGTCCAGAGGCACAGGCTCGACAAGGCTCGGCAGTCCGGCAAACTGCGTGCGAACGCTGCAACCAAACCCATTCCCATGATCACACTCCTCGTCGGCACCAATCGTCCCGGCAGCAACACGCGTCTCGTGGCGCGACAGATTGAAGGAATCTACGCCGAATTGAACCAGCCCGTGCGCGTGCTGGACCTCGCGCAGTTGCCGCCGGAGATATTCGCCCCGGCGGCTTATGCGGAGAAGCCGGCCGGCTTTGCCCCCTTTGCGGATGCGGTGCTGGCGTCCTCCGGACTGCACGTCGTGACGCCGGAATACAACGGCTCCATGCCGGGTGTGCTGAAGTATTTCATCGACATGCTCAAGTTTCCGGAGAGCTTCGAACGGCGGCCCGTTTGCTTCACGGGAGTCGCGGCGGGTCTCTGGGGGGCGCTGCGTCCGGTGGAGCAGCTCCAGCAAATTTTCGGCTACCGGAACGCTTACATCTATCCGGAACGCGTCTTCATTCCCGGCATCGGCAACCAGCTGGGCGCGGACGGACGGCTCAAGGACTCGGAACTGGTCGGCCGGTTGCGGAATCAGGCGTCGGGCTTCGTGGAATTTACCCGCCGGTTCGCCGGCAATTGAGCGGCTCAAAGCAGGCGGAGACGGCGCGCGACGCAGGGCACGGCCGGCCGTTCAGCCGCGCTTCAGGGCAGCTTCGTAGGCGGCGTTGACGAGGTGTTTTTCCCCAAGGCTTTCCCCCAGCGGGTCAATGTCCTCCGCGCTGAAGCCGAGGTGCAGATGTCGCCGCCAGCCTTCGGCGAGCTTGAACTTTTTCGAGAGCCTGCCCACCGCAAGGGACATCTCCTCCATCAAGCGCAGGTAGGAGTTCATGCCCTGGCTTGCGTCCAGCCAGCCTTGCTGGCTTCGATGCGCCGCAAGCGACAGCAGCTTGGTTTTGTGGACGGCGGTGGTGTTCACGAACGAACCGGGGATGATGCGACGGCGCAACGGATCTTGCAGGCCGTGCGGCATGGCGTGGTAAACCGTCACGTCATGGGAGTAGGTCGGCCGGGGAGGGATGGACTGGAAGTTTGGCATCCCGTGGGTGAAGGCCGCCGAGACCACGAGCCGGCAGGTGTTCATGTGATCCTCCATGTAGTCCTGGGGCGAATGGGTGAGGACGATGCTGGCCTTGGATTCACGAATCGCCGCCGAGAGCCGGCGCACGGTCTTGATTCCGTAGGATATTTCCAGATCATCGCACAGCGGCGGGTGGAAGTGAGCGCCGAGGATCTTCGCGGCCTCCTTTGCCTCCGCCAGGCGCACGCGCCGCGTCTTCTCCGGACCAAACTCGACGCTGCCGCAGTTTCCGGTGGAGACGTTCAGGTAATGGATATCCCAGCCGCACTCCTTGAGTTGCAGCAGCGTGCCGGCGGCGACGAACTCGATGTCGTCGGGATGTGCGAAGATGGCGATGGCGGATTTCATGAGTGGTGATGGTTTGTCATTTCGCCGCCGCCTTCTTCCCCTTGCCCTTTTTTCCTTTTGGCTCGCCGTCCGCCGCGCCGGCCTTGGTTGCCCCGCTGCGGGCCGTCACTTCCGGCGGCTCGGGAATGCGCCCCTGATCGTTGCTTTCCTCGATCCACTTCTCAAGCTCGACCCGGAGCCGTTTCAAGGCGGCCTGGTGTTCGGGTTTGGCCGAGGCGGCCAGATTGTTCATCGAGTGAGGGTCGTTGGTCATGTCGAACAACTCCTCGGGCGGTATGCTGGGGGCGAGGTAGAAGTTCTTCTGCCACTCGGTCAGCTTGCCCGCGGCGCCGAGTTCCTTGATGAGGTTCCAGACGGGATAGCTCCGCTCCTTGTAGGCGTTCGCCTGCAAAAACGGACGCTCCGGCATGAAGTTGCGGATGTAGCGATACTGCGCGTCGCGCACCGTGCGGAAGCGGAACATCGTCTCGTCGCAGCGGTCGCGTGCGCCGAAGACGTGTTGCCGTGCGGGCTCAGACTGTTCGCCGAGAAACACGCGGCCCTGCATCCCGTCGGGCTTCTTCACTCCGGCAAGGGCAAGGGATGTGGCGGTGAAATCCAGCGAACAGACGAGCTGGTCGCTCACGGTTCCAGGCTTGAAGTTCTTTGGTGCGGGAATGCTTTTGGGCCAGCGGATGATGAGCGGGACGCTCAATCCGTCGTCATAAACGAACTGCTTGCCGCGCACGTGGGCCTGGCCGTGGTCGCCCATGAAGAGCACCATGGTGTTGTCCGCGAGGCCGTCGGCTTCGAGCTGCGCGAGGAGGAGTCCCACCTTGCGGTCCAGCTCGGTCGCGGAGTCGAGATAGTCAGCCCAGTCCTTGCGGGCAACGGGATGGTCCGGATAGATGGGCGGCAGCTCCAGTTTTGCGGGGTCGGCTTTTGACGGGGCCTGGAACTTGCGATGCGTCTCGTGGAAGTTGACCTGCGCGTAGAACGGTTGTCTGCCCTTCAGGTCGCTCCAGCTCTTTCCGTCGAAGGGCCTGCCCGGGTAGGTGAAGTTCCAGTCGGTCTTGCCCGATCCCTTGAAACCGCAGCTCGCCGGCAGGTCCACCAGGTTGGCGGTGAAGTATCCGGCCTCGCGGAAGCGGTCGGTGGACACCTTCACTCCGGCGGGAAGCTGGTAGTTGTCATCACGGTGCGAGCGATGATGATGCGCGCCGATGGTTGTCTGATACATCCCGGTCATGAACGCCGAGCGGCTGGCGCTGCACACCGGGGCGGTGGTGAACGCGCGGGTGTAGCGCATTCCATCCCGCGCGAGCTGGTCGAGGTTGGGCGTCCAGACTTCTCTGGTGCCATAACAGCCGAGGTGCTGGCTGAAATCCTCGGCGATGAGCCAGAGGATGTTCGGGCGCGCTGCGGCCGCTGCGGCCGGGCTGGAAGTTGACAGCTGAAAACCGAAAGCTGCCAGCACGGCGAGAAGAATCAGGCGTTTCATGGCGGCATCTTCCCAAGACCCCGGCACTTGCCGCGAGCAGAAAGTGTGGGCGGCACATCCATTTTGGAAAAAACCTGGGTCACCCGCAGGCCGCATCGTCAGCGCCGCACTCAGACGGAAGTTTGCTTCAAGACTTCGCCGGCCGCTGCGCCTCGCGTTTGCGCAGGGCGCGTTCGCGACGCTTCACTTCGCCGCGCAAAAGTTCTTCTGCAGACCAGCCTTTGCCTTGCGCCAGGGCGGCGAGTTCGAAAAGTTTCTCCGCCAGTTTCCCTTTGGTCGGAACGGCGCGTGGTCCGGCGGATTCGAACAGCTTCGCCTTGCGCGCCTTCTTCACCAGTTTTTCG
>JBAYGL010000405.1:0-5159 GCA_041666725.1 Limisphaerales bacterium | reverse complement strand
TGGATGGCAGCTTTTACAACCAGGAGATGACCGTCACGCCGCTGCCGGACGAACGCGGGGAGATCACGCGGTTCATCGCCGTCAACCAGGACATCACCGAACGAAGGCTGGCGGAAGAGGCGTTGCGGGAGAGCGAAAACCGCTTCGCCACAATGGCCAATTCAGCACCAGTGCTCATCTGGATTTCCGGCACGGACAAGCTCTGCACTTACTTCAACAAGCCGTGGCTCGATTTTACCGGCCGGACGCTCGCGCAGGAATCGGGCAACGGTTGGGCCGATGGCGTGCACCCAGATGACCTCGCCCGCTGTCTGGAAACATACGTGGTCAGTTTCGATGCGCAGAAGCCGTTCGAGATGGAATACCGACTCCGTCGTCACGATGGCGAATATCGCTGGGTGATCGACCATGGCGTGCCTCGCTTCCATCCCGATGGCAGTTTTTCCGGTTACATAGGCTCGTGCATTGACATCACCGAGCGCAATCAGGCGGAGACGGCACTCACCGTGATGGCGCAGCGCAACGCGACGATCTTGCAAGCCGCCAGCGATGGCATTCATGTTCTGGACGAGCGGGGGAATGTGGTGGAGGCCAATGCGGCGTTCTGCCGGCTGCTGGGTTATACGCGCGAAGAAATGTTGTGCCTCAGTGCGACGGACTGGGACATGCAATGGTCGCCCGCAGAACTGCTGAGGAAGATCCAGGAACTGGTGGCGCAACCCGCCAGCACATTTGAAACCAGGCATCGCGGCAAGGATGGCACCATCCACGAGGTCGAAATCAACGCAGTTGGCGTCACGCTGGAGGGCAAGAACTATCTCTACGCCTCCGCGCGCGACATCACCGAGCGCACGCAGAGGAACAATGCCTTGCAGGCGAGCGAAACACGGCATCGGGTCCTGGTGGAAAACGCACCTTACTGCATCCATGAAATCGACCTGAAGGGCTGCCTGAGCAGCATGAACCGCGCGGGCCTGAAAATGATGGGGCTGGAGAACGAGGCGGACGTCATCGGCATGGCCTACCTGCCGATTGTGGCGGAACCGGACCGGGAGCGGATCAGCGAGCTCATGACGCTGGCCTTTGCAGGCCAGGCCTCCGAATTTGAATTTGTCGCGGTCAACGGCTGCTGCTTTCAGTCGTCGTTTGTGCCGATCATGGACGACCAGAAAAAGGTCGTCCGGCTGATGGGGATCACCCAGGACATCACCGAGCGCAAGCTGGTGGAACAGTTCATGCGGATCAGCCGGGAAATCCTGAAAATCCTCAACGAGCCGGGCACGCTGCGGGAAAGCATCCACCGCGTCATCACCGAACTGAAGACGCAGGGCGGGTTCGATGCCGTGGGCATCCGGCTGGAAGACGGGGAGGATTACCCGTATTTCGTCCAGCAGGGTTTTTCCAGGAAGTTTCTCCAGACGGAGAACACGCTGATGGCGCGCGACATGAACGGCGGGGTCTGCCGGAACAAGGACGGCAGCATCTGCCTCGAATGCACCTGTGGCATGGTCATCTCCGGCAAGACCGTTCCCGCGAGCAGCCACTTCACCCCCGACGGAAGCTTCTGGACGAACGACTCCATCCCGATGCTCGACATCCCGGCCACTGAAGATCCCCGCCTCCACCCGCGCAACCTGTGCATCCACCACGGCTACGCCTCCGTGGCCCTGATACCCATCCGGCATCACCAAAAGATCATCGGCCTGCTCCAGCTCAATGACCGGCGCAAGGGACGTTTCAGCCCTGCCGCCATCAAGTTCCTGGAGGGGATATCGACGCACATCGGATCGGCGATGCTGCGCAAGCGGGCGGAGGACGCCGTCAGCGAAAGCAAGGAACGCTACCGCACCGTCGCCGACTTCACCCACGACTGGGAATACTGGCAGCTGCCGGACGGACACCTCACGTATGTGTCGCCGTCCTGCGAACGCATCAGCGGCTATCAGGCAAGGGAGTTTCAGGAGAACCCCGAGCTGTCGGTCAACATCGTGCATCCCGAGGACCGCGAGGTCTTCGCGGCGCTCTTTCACAACTCCGCTGAAACGGTGGACGATCTGACACCGCACGAGATGGAATTCCGAATCCTCACCCGCGACGGTCAGGAACGCTGGATACACCACAACTGGCAGATGGTCATTGCCAGCGACGGGAAGTTTCAGGGCCGGCGCGCCTCCAACCGCGACATCACCGTGCGCAAGCAGGCGCAAGCCGCCCTCCAGTTGAAGAGCGCGGCCCTGGAGGCGGCGGCAAACGCCATCGTCATCACCGACCGCGAGGGCGTCATCGAGTGGGTCAACACCGCCTTTTCCACCGTCACCGGCTACACCTCCGCCGAAGCCGTCGGCAAAAACCCCAGGGACCTGGTCAAATCGGGCCGGCACGACGAGGCGTTTTACAAAGTCCTGTGGGACACGATCGTGGCCGGAAACGTCTGGCACGGGGAAATGGTCAACCGGCGCAAGGACAACACCCTTTACACCGAAGACCTGGTGATCACCCCGCTGAAGAACGGGCGCGGCGAGATCACGAACTTCATCGCCATCAAGCAGGACATCACCGAGCGCAAGCGCGCGGAGGCGGCCCTCCAGCTGGAGGGCGCCGCGCTGGAGGCGGCGGCAAACGCCATCGTCATCCTCGACCGCAGCGGCAGGATCGAATGGGTCAACGCCGCCTTCACCACCCTCACCGGCTACGGCACCGCCGAGGCCGCCGGCAAAAACTCGAGGGACCTGGTCAAGTCCGGCAGGCACGACACCGCGTTTTACAAAAAACTGTGGAGCACCATCCTCGCCGGAAACGTCTGGCACGGGGAGATAACCAACCGGCGCAAGAACGGCACCCTTTACACCGAGGACATGACCATCACGCCGTTGAAGAGCGAGCGCGGCGAGATCACGAACTTCATCGCCATCAAGCAGGACATCACCGAGCGCAAATCGCTCGAGAAGCAGTTCCTGCGCTCGCAGCGGATGGAGAGCATCGGCCTGCTGGCCGGCGGCATCGCCCACGACCTCAACAACGTCCTGGCCCCCATCCTCATGGGGGCTGAAATGCTCAGGATGGATGCCAACGCCGAAGACGAACAGACACTGAGCCAGCTTGATGAAATCGCGCAGAGCGCCCGGCGCGGCGCGGACATCGTCAAGCAGGTGCTCACCTTCGCCCGGGGCATCGAGGGCGCGCGCGTGACGCTCCACCCCAGGCACATCATCAAGGACATGGTCCGCATGGTCCGGGAAACCTTCCCCCGAAACATCCGGATCCGCTCGGCCTTGCCCGACGATCTCTGGCCCGTCGTTGGGGATCCGACACAGCTTCATCAGGTGATGCTCAACCTGAGCGTCAACGCCCGCGATGCCATGCCCGAGGGCGGCGAACTCAGTTTCAACGCCCGCAACGTGGAAGTGGACGGGAAACTTGCCGGCTCCAACCCCGGGGCAAAGCCCGGCCCGCACGTCCTGGTCTGCGTGAAGGACACCGGCACCGGCATCCCGCCCGAGCTGCTGGACCGCATCTTCGAGCCGTTCTTCACCACCAAGGAGTTCGGCAAGGGCACGGGCCTGGGGCTCTCCACGGTGATGGGCATTGTGCGCAGCCACGGCGGGTTTGTGGCGGTGGAGAGCGAGCCGGGCCGGGGCACGAGCTTCAATGTGCATCTGCCGGCGACCCCTCAGGCAGCCGATGGCGAGACGGCCGAAAAGACTGAACCCGTCCCGCACGGCCAGGGCGAAACGGTGCTGCTGGTGGATGACGAGGAGTGCATTCTGCAAATCACCCGCGCCATGCTGGAACGGCACGGCTACAGGGTCATCACCGCTGGTGACGGCGCAGAAGCCTTAAGCCACCTGAGCCTGAACCTGAGCGAAGTGAAGCTGCTTCTCACGGACATCATGATGCCCTTAATGGACGGGGTGCAGCTGATCCGCGCGGCAAAACGGCTCTCAACCCGGCTCAGGGTGATTGCATCCAGCGGTGCCCTGGGCATGCCCGGCCAGAAAGACCGCACCGACGAGGTGCTGGCCCTGGGCGTAAAGCACATCCTGCACAAGCCCTACGAAGCTGAGACGATGCTCCGGATGGTCCACGACGAATTGCACAAGAATCCCGCAGCGCAACCTTGATGCGTCGTCTCTGCTTTCCGCAGGGCGGCCTGTCGTCCCGTCGCAGAGAGCCTGCGTTCAGCGCCCTTCAGCGTCCAGGCGGGCGATGGCAAAACGGCTGGCGTGTGGTCTTTTGCGGAGCGTGAAACAGCGTGGACGCCGCGCCCCCTCCAGCGGGCAGCGCGTCACAGGTGAGAGAGCGCGCTGTCCCGCCCATGACAAAATATGGTTCACTGTAAGCCTGTGAGTGCTAGCAACGCCGCACTGCGTGTGACAAACTCGCCCCAATCGCAGAGCCTTGGAAATCAGACGCCATGCACCAGCCTCCGTTCGTCGGAAATACCAGGTTGCCCTCCCGTGTCGCGTGGATTTACGCGGCGAGCGCGAGTGCGTTTGTCGTGCTGTTCAACCTGATGGTCGCGCTCGCCACGGGCGAGCCCACAAGGGAGCTGTGGACGCACCTTACGATGCACATGCTGCTGGTCGGCGTTTCCGCAGCGCTCATATACGCCCTCCTGCGCCGGGCCCTTGACCGGGAAACCGCCGCGAGAGTCCACCTCATGTCGAGCCAGGAGCGCTTCCTCTCGGCGGTGGCGCACCTGTCCTTCACCGTTGCGATCTACGATGCCGACCGCCGGTTTCGTTTTCTGAATTCTCACGGCCTCAAGGATGCGCAAAAGCCGCTGGACGAAGTCCTCGGACGACGCGATGAGGAGGTGTTTCCCCTGGAGGCGGTGAACGCCTATCTGCCGGCTCTGAACCGGGCGCTGGAAACGCGCCTTCCCCAGACCGTGGTGGTGGAACTGAAGACGCCCTCAGGACACCTGCACCTGGGCTACACGTTCACGCCCCTGTTCAACGAGGACGGCACCGTCCGCGAAGTGCTGGCGGTGACCAAGGACATGACTCCGGAGGTCCGCAGCGAGCGGCGGCTCCAGCGGATCAACCGCACCTTGAAGGCCGTCAGCGCGGCCAATTCGGCCATCGTGCGCTGCAAGACCGAGGCCGAGCTGTTCCAGACGTTCTGCGATTTGATAGTAGTGCCCACGGAACACAAGC
>JBAYGL010000404.1:0-5161 GCA_041666725.1 Limisphaerales bacterium | reverse complement strand
TTCGTGATGTTCGGGAAGCAGCCGGCCTCGCCCACGCCGAAGAGGAAGCGGCAGACCACGAGCGAGGCGAGGTTGAACGCCCAGCCGGTCGCCACCGTGAAAACCGACCACATGCCGACCACGCGCATGAGCACCTTGCGCGGCCCGATCCTGTCGCCCAGCCAGCCGCCGGGGATTTCAAACAGCGCGTAGGCCCAGCCGAAGGCGGTGAAGGCGTAACCCATCTGAATTTTCGAGAGCCCGAGGTCCTTCTGGATTTGCGGCGCGGCCTGCGAGATGCACACGCGGTCCACGTAGGTGATGATCGCCAGGGCGATGGCGAAGCCCAGAACAAGGGCCCGGGCGCGCGTCGGCGCGGCGTGGGGGTCTGACATGCGGCGAGTAAAGCGGGTTCAACGCAAAGACGCAAAGGCGCAAAAGGCCGATTTGCGAAAAACCGCGGGTGGACACGGATGAAACCAGAGCAGGCGTCCTGCGTTTCTGCGTCCTGCAGCAGGCGCAAACTACCCCAGCTCCGCCATCGTCCTTGGAAGCATCCCGGCCGCGTCGAACTTCAGAGCGCGGGGCTCGGTGAGGATTTCCAGATCGCTCCGTTCCCTGGCGAGCGGCAGATACGCCTCGCCGCACTCAACCTCATCCACGTGCAGCGTGTTCCGGATCCACAGCAGCTTGGCGTCCGGCGGTTCGGTGAGGCCGATGGTCATGAGGGCGACGTCGAGCAGTTCGCGGTCCGTGTCATAGTGCGGAGGGATCATGGCCACCTGCGGGTGACAGGCGGTGACGACGTTGATGTAGGTGACGCGCTTGTCCATCGCCTCGACGACGCGGGTGAGGCAATACTCGGACTTTCCCAGCCCCGTCGCGTTGCCGTGCGTCTGCCCGGTGAGGCTGCGGATGGCGATGATCTTCACCTTGGGAAACTCGCCCTCGTCGGCCCGGTGCTCGGAGCGTTTGCGCCCGATCACATTGGTGTCCATGCCGCAGCCGGAAATCTCCTTGCCGATCTCGTCCACCAGCAGGAGATCCACGCGGTCGAAGGGCAGGCGCGGGAGCCATTTCATGGACAGCGTGAGCAGTTCCGTGTCCTGCGCCTCCAGTTCGTCCGCCAGCACGGCGCGGATGAGACCGGTCTCGTCGTAGGCGTTCTCCACGATGCCGATGGCGGCGAGGATGCGCCCCCTCTCGATCACACGCCGGCCCACGCTGCGGACGATCTGGTCGAACGAATGGTCCACGAACGCGCGGTGATAAACCTTGGCCCCCTCGTGCTTGCCCAGGCCGATGAGCAGCATCTTCATCAATCCGCTCTGGTGTTCGCCGAAGAGTTCCGTGTGCGGCTTCACGCGGCCCACGACCACAACGTGATCAGCAGCCCGGGCATCGCACCCAAAATGGACGGGGAGCCCCTCCGCCGTGTGGTCGAGCACAACCGTCTCCATGCCGGTGCGCACGGGGCATCCGCAGAACTCCTCCGTGATCCCGTAGCTGGCGAGGATCGCCCGCTGGCCTTCGGAGGTGCCGCCGCCGTGGCTGCCCATCGCGGCGACGATGAAGGGCTGTGTCCCGGCGGCGCGGAAGAAATCCACCGTGGCCTTGAGGATGACGGCGATGTTCGCGATGCCCCGGCTGCCGGCGGTGATGGCGACGGTCTGGCCGGGCTTCACGCGCCGGGAGACGCTGATGCGCGCCAGCTCGGCGCGCACCGTGCCGGCCACGTCGGCGACGAGGGGACGCTCAAACTTCTGCCGGACACGGAAAACCCTGGGATGGCGGACGGTCATGCGGCGGGAGGCGAAGGCGCTGTCATTTGGACGTGCCGAACAAATCCGGCGCGGCGCGGGAAACGAGGGCCTGCGAGCGGGTGAGGATTTCCGCCGAGGACTCGCAGTTCAGCGCGAAATCGGCGAGTTCCGTGCACTCGGCGAGCTTGAGGCGGCGGATGATGTATTTGATGGGCGGCACCAGCGGCGGCGTGGTGCTGAGTTCGTCCACGCCCAGACCGAGGAGCAGCGGGACCATCGCGGGATCGCTGGCCATCTCACCGCAGACGCCCACCCAGATGCCGTGCCGGTGCGCCGCCTCGACCGTCAGCTTGATGAGGCGCAGCACGGCGGGATGCGTGGGATCGTAAAGGTGGGCGATCTTCTCGTTCAGCCGGTCCACCGCCAGCGTGTATTGGATCAGGTCGTTGGTGCCGATGCTGAAGAACTTCAGGCGCTTGGCCAGCGAGTCGGCGATCATCACCGCGGAGGGGATTTCGATCATCGCGCCGATTTCAAGGTTCTCATCGAACGGCACGCCCTCGGCGCGCAGTTCGGCCTTGCACTGCTCCACGAGTTCGTTGGACTGCGTCAGCTCCTCCAGGCCGGAGATCATGGGATACATGACCTTCACGTTGCCCTCTGCGCTGGCGCGGAGGATGGCGCGGAGCTGCGCCCGGAAAATGGCGGACTCCTGGAGGCAAAAACGGATGGCGCGCCACCCGAGGAAGGGATTCATCTCCGCCGTGTCCTGGTTCGTGAGGCCGACATGGTTGGGGAGCTTGTCGCCACCGAGGTCCAGGGTTCGGATGATGACGGGCTGGGGCTTGAGTTCGGAGGCGACCTGGCGGTAGGTCTGGTATTGCTCCTCCTCCGTCGGCAGCGTGGCGCGGTTGAGGAAGAGGAATTCCGTGCGGAACAGGCCGACGCCTTCGCCGCCAACCAGCTTCACCTCGGCGGCGTCGGTGGCCTCCTCAACGTTGGCCGAAAGCGTGATCTGCGCGCCGTCGAGCGTGACGGCGGGGTGGTCGCGAATCTCATGGAGCCGTTCCTCGAAGCTTTTCTGGCGCTGCTCGATCTGACCGTATTCGAAGAGCGTCTGGTCGGTCGGGTTGAGAATGACCAGGCCGTTGAATCCGTCGAGCAGCACGGTCTGACCCGCGTGAAGCTGATGACTGATCTTCTGAAGTCCCACGACCGCCGGGATGCGCAGCGAACGCGCCATGATGGCGGTATGCGAGGTCTTGCCGCCGACATCGGTGCCGAAGCCGAGCACCTTGTTCTTGTCGAGGCGTGCGGTGATGGAGGGCGACAGGTCGTGGGCGATGACGATGCACGGCTCCTTGAGGTGCGCCAGATCCACGTCGTCGTGATGCCCGATGAGATTGTTCACGACGCGCGCGGCGACATCGCGCAGGTCCGAGACGCGTTCGCGCAGGTAATCGTCCGCCACCGTCTCCAGCGTGTGGGCAAAGCGTTCGGCGACGATGTGAAAGGCCCACTCCGCCGTGACCTTCTCCTCGGCGATCATGCGGGTGACGCCTTCCAGAAGCGTGGGGTCGTCCAACACCAGCAGATGAGCCTCGAAGATGCTCGCGTCCTTCGCCCCCATCCCCTGCGTCACCTGCTGCTGGATTTCGTGGAGCTGCTGCCGGGTGGCCATGAGCCCCTGCTCGAGCCGCTCCAGCTGCTGCGGCACGACCGCCTCGGCGACTTCCTCACGGGTGATTTGCGCCCGTTGCTGGCCAAGCACGAGAACCTTGCCAACGCAAACGCCGGAGGAGACGGGAATGCCCCGGAAAACCGCTTCTCCCATGGTGGCTTGCTCTGGCATGAACCTCACTTAACCGAGACTCGGCGGTTTGGAAATTCAAAAGTCCGGCCGGCGCGAAAAAATCCGCCGTTTGTGGACCCGAACCCAACCGGACTGCTCCGGGAAACGCATCCGCTTACTTGCCCTTCTTGGAAGACTTGGAAGCCTTCTGATATTGCTGGGTCTCGGTCGTCACCTTGCCCTGGGCGCTCGCGACATCCTTCTTGTGCCTGGCCACTTCGGCGCGGGCGGTTTTCACCTTGTCGGCGGCGTCAGCCTCGGTTTTCACGGCGGCCTTCACGTCGCTGTCCTCCTCGGCCTCCTTTTGCGCCCGGGCCTGAACGGAGGCGAGCTGCCTGCCCGCCTCCGCGGCTTTCGCGCGCAATTCGAGGATGTTCGGGTCGGCATCAATGCGTTCGTGCTCCATCTCGGCGGGTCGGCGGATGGTTTTGGACAGATCGGAGGCAAGGTCCTTCTTCTTCTCGTCGGAAAGAGAAGAGTCCTCACGCACTTCGAGGAGGCGGGCGCTGGCTTTCCCTGCCTCCTTCACGGCCGCCTGATGATCGGACTGCGCGCGAATCCCCTTCGTCAACGCAACCTGCGCGGCGTCCACGGCGCGCAGGGCGGCGTCTCGCTGGGCGATGGCACCTGGCAACCTGTCCTTCCTGCCGTGCTCCGCGAAGGCGGCCTGGCGGGCTTTCTGGGTTTTGGCCTGCGCAGCCAGGTGCGCGGCCTCGGCCTTGTCCAATTCCCTCTCCGCCTTGCCCAGGTCTTTGCCGGCGGCCGCGAGCTTTTCCTTCGCGGCATCCAGTTCCTGCCTGGCCTGCTGCGAAGACTGGCTCTGTTTGCCCTTCTGGCCTTGGGCGGATGCCAGGGCGGTCGTGAACGCGAGGGCCACAGCCACAAATGCGAGGGGAGACAACAAGCTTCGCATGACGAAACCTTGGACGGAGCTTCCAACCGGCGAGTTACAGCGTCCAGCTAGGCCAGCAGCTTGCAAGGAGTGAACCCTTTGCGCAGCGACGCCCACGGCTCCTGCGCGGAAACATCCACCGGGTCCGGGTCGTCCGCCTGGTCGGCGGGGAGTTTTGCCGGCGAAAGGATGGCGAGGAAAACAAGCGGTTCGCGGTGTGGATTGTAGGTGGCGTGAATGGTGCCCGCCGGGATGTGCGCCATCTCGCCCGCGCCCAGGATGCGGTGCTCCCGCCCGACCCATTGTTCGGCGCGCCCGTAGATGACGTAGATGATCTCCTCGCGGTGCGGGTGGTGGTGGAACGGATGGCAGTGCAGCGGGTCCATGTTCGCGCGCACGAGCAGGAGCTTGTCGGCGGCGACGATGTCCGGGCGGCAGAGCCACTCGTTGTTGGTCCACGGGTTGGTCTCGCGGAGGGCGTCCGCGATTTGCACGAAGCGGCGGTCTTGGGGGTTCATGCGCGCGGTTGCCGCTTGCGTCCGACGACGCGTCGCACGGGGAAATAGTCGCCCTCGTCGGGGAACCGAAACCGGGCAAGATGTTTCAACAGCCACCAACGCTCGTTGCCGCAAGGCGAAGTTTGGATTCGCTCCAGCAAGGCGCGACGCTCTGCTT
>JBAYGL010000403.1:0-5172 GCA_041666725.1 Limisphaerales bacterium | reverse complement strand
GTCCTGCGGCGTTTCCTTGTGGTAATAGGTGTCCTTGACGGTGATGCCCGGAAAGGTCTTCGCAGCGTTGCGCACGCCCTGTGCGCGCTTCTGGAGGTTCGGCGCGTTCTGGTTGCCGGCGAGGATGGCGACGACGCCCCTGCCGCCCATCGCCTTGCCCAGCTCGGCCATGACCTGCTCGCCGCATTTCGTGTCGTCCACGCCGAAGGTCACGAAGCGCTTCGAGCGCGGCGCGTCGGAGTCGAAGGTCATCACAGGCACGCCGTTGTCCACCGCCTTGTTGATGGCGTCGGTGAGTTTGTTCGCGTCCGAGCAGCTCACCGAGATGCCGTGTGCGCCGGCGAGCACGAGCTGCTCGATGTTCTCGGCCTGCCGCTGCGCGTCCTCCTCGTTGGGCGTGCGCCAGTCGATCTTGATGCTGACGCCGTGCTTTGCGCCGAGTTCCTTCGCGGCGTCGATTGCACCGATGCGCGCGGCCTGGAAGACGGGATTGCCCTGTGACTTCGCGACGAGGCCGAAGGTGTAGGACTTTTTGGACTGAGCCAGGGCGGGCAGTGCGACGGCGGTGGAGCTGGCGGTGAGGATGAATTGTCGGCGGTTCATGGACGCGGAGCGTAGCAAACGCCCGCCGCGCGACAAGGCTCGCCGTGCCGGGCTCTTGCTCTTAATCCTGATCCTAATCCTGCTCCTCCTCGCTGTTCGGGCGGGCGGGAGCGGAGCAGGATTAGGATCAAGATCAGGAGCAGGAGTTCAGGCTTCATTCTCATCCGCCCTTGCCGCACTCTCTGCCCGTGACCGCCGAACAAGCCACCGCCCTTCTCGACGCCTTCCGCGCCGGACGCGCCACGCGCGACGACGTGCTGCGCGCCTTTCAGGCCGCGCCGGTCGCCGATCTGGGCTTCGCGCAGGTGGACACGCACCGCGCGCTGCGCAAGGGCTTTCCCGAAGTCATCTTCGGCGCGGGCAAGACGCCGGCGCAGGTTGCCGCCATCGCGGGCAAGCTCGTCGAGCGCGAGCAGAACGTCCTCGTCACCCGCCTCACGCCGGCGCACGCGCGCTTGCTCAAACGCAAGTTCAAGCACGCCGTCTGGCATGAGACCGCCCGGGCCGTGACCATCGAGAAGAAACCGTTGCCCAAGCGCCCCGGTTTGATCGCCGTGCTTTGCGCCGGCACGAGTGATTTGCCCGTAGTCGAGGAAGCCGCCGTCACCGCCGAGGTCATGGGCAACCGCGTCGAGCGCATCTGCGACGTAGGCGTGGCGGGCATGCACCGCTTGTTGGGCTGCCTGGAAACGCTCCAGCGCGCGAACGTGCTGGTGGTCTGCGCTGGCATGGAAGGCGCGCTGCCCAGCGTGGTCGCGGGCCTCGTGTCCAGGCCGGTCATCGCCGTGCCCACGAGCATCGGCTACGGCGCGGCCTTCGGCGGCGTTGCTGCGCTGCTGGGGATGCTCACGAGCTGCGGCAGCGGCGTGACGGTGGTGAACATCGACAACGGCTTCGGTGCCGGCTACGCGGCGAGCCAGATCAACGCGCTGGCTGGAACCACGAGCCGGTAGGGCGAGACTCCGTCGAGCCACCAATTCGAGCAAAGCGAGGCGAGCGGAGCGAGTTTCCCGGCGGGACGGCCCAACCAAGATGCTTGCCTCGCTCGCGCCTCATGGTCGGCAAATGGGGTTCGACGGAGTCTCACCCTGCCGTCGGTGAATTCACCCCGTCTCCCCGCGTCTGTCCTTCCGCATGTTCACACGGCTGCTGCTTCGCGCGCTCGCGCTTGGACTGGCCGCTTCCCCTGCGTTGCGCGGGGCGGAGGCGGACAAGTCCGCCGCCGCGATGACCATCCTCCGCGCGCACTGCTTCAGCTGCCACAACGTCGAGAAGAAGCGCGGCCAGCTGGACCTGACTTCGCGGGAAGCCGCCCTGAAAGGTGGCGAGAACGGCCCGGTGATCAAGCCCGGCAAGGCTTCCGACAGTCCGCTGCTGAAGCAGCTTCTCCCCGGTGCGGACCCGCACATGCCGCCGAAGAAGCAGCTCCCCGACAAGCTCATCGCCACGCTGCGCGGCTGGGTGGACGCGGGAGCGCGCTGGGACGCGGGCGTGCTCAAGCTGCTCACGCGCGAGACCAGGCCGGACGAGCTCAAGGCGCTTCCCGCCAGCTACACGCCGGTGCTCGCCGTGGCCCTCACGTCGGACGGCAGACGCCTCGCCAGTGCGCACGGCAACCAGCTGCTCATCCACACGCTCGGGGCCACGAACCGCACGCTCACCGCCACGCTCACCGGTGCGCGCGACGCCATCCAGTCCATTGCGTGGAGCGCGGACGGGCGCTGGCTCGCGGCGGGCGAGTTCCGCCGCGTGCTGCTCTTCGACGCGAAGACGCTTCAGCCCTTCGGCACGCTCGACAAGCCGCTCGCGGGCCGCGCCACCGCCCTGGCCTTCACGCCGGATGGCAGCACGCTCGCGGTCGCGGACAGCCCGGGCGGCGCGCCGGGGCGGGTTCACTTGTGGAAGGTCGGAGATGAAACACCCTTCGCCTCATGGACCGCGCACAACGACAGCATCCTGGACCTGAAGGTCAGCGCGAACGGCAAGTTCCTCGCCACCGGCAGCGCGGACAAACTGGCGCGCGTCTGGAGCCTCGCGACGCAGAAGGAAGTTGCGAAGCTCGAGGGTCACACTAGCTACGTGCAGGCCGTGGCGTTCGGAAAGGACGATGCCGAGCTGGCCACGGGCGGCGCGGACAAGGAGATCAAGATCTGGGACATCGCAGGCCAGGAAAAGAAGGCCGCTTTCGTGGGGCGCAGCGCCGCCGTGACCGCGCTGCACTGGACTCCGGGCGGCCAGACCTTGCTGGCCGTGTCCGAGGATGGCAGTGCCGTCAGCATCACCGAAATCAAGCGCCACACAGGTGAGCAGACCAGCGCGCCCGGCACCGAGCGCAGGCTCCCGTCCGTGGCCGAGGTGTTGTATGCCGTCACCGCGAGCGCAGACGCGAAGACGGTGTTTGCGGGCTGCCACGACGGCAGCGTGTATGTATGGGAGGGCGGCAAGACGGCGGCGAAGCTGCAATGACCAAGGCCCAATTCCCAATGACCAAAGAATGTCCAATGCCCAATGCCCGCTCACGCGCCTGCCATCGTGCCGGGGGGCATTGGTCATTCGTCATTGGGAATTCATTGGGCCTTGGCCATTGGGCTTTGGTCATTCTCCTCGCGCTGCTCTCCGGCTGCACTCAGCCGCAAAAGGCCGCCTCGCCCTCCGCACCGCGGCCTTTGCGCGCGGTGACTTCGCTCGTGGCCTTCCCGGCGGAGCTGCCGTTGCTCGCCGGCTCCGCACCGCACCGCATCGCCGTCACCGCCACGGACAAGGACGGATTCGAGCTGCCTGCGCCCGCCAAATTTTCCTCGGACAGGCCCGCCGTCGCCACTGTCACGGCGGATGGCAAGGTGCGTCCGCTCGCCGCCGGCACCGCGACCGTCACAGCGAAGTTCGCGGGCAAGTCCACGACCGTGAAGGTCACCGTGCTGCCCGCGCCGGAAGGCCAGCAGGTCAGCTTCGTCAACGACGTGCTGCCCATCCTCAGCAAGGCCGGTTGCAACCTCGGCTCCTGCCACGCAAAGTCCGAGGGGCAAAACGGGTTCAAGCTCACCATCTTCGCCTTCGACCCGCGGGCGGACTACCACAGCATCATCAAGGGTGCCCGCGGCCGCCGCGTGTTCCCGGCATTCCCCGAGGAGAGTTTGCTGCTCAAGAAGGCCACGCTCTCCGTGCCGCATGACGGCGGGCTGCGTCTCGAACGTGATTCGGAGGATTACCAGACGCTGGTGAAGTGGATTGCCCAGGGCATGCCCTACTCGCGGACGAACGAGCCGGCGCTCATGGGCATCGGAGTCTTCCCGAAGGAGCGCCGCTACCGCCGCGAGTCCCGGCAGCCGTTGCTCATCCAGGCCCGCTACTCGGACGGCGCGGTGCGCGACGTGACCGAGCTGTCGGAATACCTGTCCAATGAAAAGTCCCTCGCCACCGTGGACGAGGAGGGCGTGGTGAACGTGGGCCGGTTCAGCGGTGAGGGTGCAATCGTGGCGCGCTTCCTCGGACGCGTGGCCGTGAGCACCGTCATGGTGCCGAGTGACCGCGTTTTGCCACCGGAGCAGTTCGCCACGCTGCCTGTCCACAACGACATTGACCGCCTCGTTTACCTGCGGCTCCAGAAGCTCGGTCATCTGCCGTCGGCAGGCTGCACCGATGCGGAGTTTCTGCGTCGCGCGTCGCTCGACACCATCGGCACCCTGCCGACGGCGGAGGAGGCGCTCGCCTTTCTCGATGACAAGTCGCCGGACAAGCGCGCGAAGCTCATTGACCGGCTGCTCGGCCGGCCCGCGTGGGCGGATCACTGGGCCGTGAAATGGGGCGACCTTGTGCGCGGCAACCCGTCGCGCGTCGGGGTGAAACCGGTCTTCCTGATGGACCAGTGGCTGCGCGACTCGTTCCGGCAGAACAAGCCTTACGACCAGTTCGTGCGCGAACTGCTCACCGCGCAAGGCAGCACGCACAAGCTCGGCCCGCCCGCGCTGTTCCGCGACAAGCGCACGCCGGAGGACGCGAGCGGCTTCGTGAGCCAGGTCTTCCTCGGTGTCCGCCTCGACTGCGCGCGCTGCCACCATCACCCGAGCGAGAAGTGGGACCAGAAGGATTACTATCAGTTTGCCGCGTTCTTCAGCGGCACGCGGCGCAAGGGCCAGGGCATCTCCGCGCCCATCAGCGGCGAGCCTGAATTCATCTGGGCCACGTCCAGCGTTGCGATGAAGCATCCGGTCACCGGCGAGGACTTGAAGCCGCGCGCGCCCGACGGTCCCGAGGCGGTCATCGCGGCGGACCGCGACCCGCGTGCCGTGCTGGTGGACTGGATGGTGCAGCCGGAGAATCCGCTCTTTGCGCGCGCCGCGGTGAACCGCGTGTGGGCGCAGTTCTTCGGGCGCGGCATCGTGGATCCGGTGGACGACTTCCGCGCGTCGAACCCGCCGTCGAACGAGCCGCTGCTCGACTGGCTGGCGAAGGATTTCGTGGCGCACAAGTTCGACCTGAAACACCTCATGCGGACCATTCTCCGCTCGCACACCTACCAGCTCAGCTCCACCGCGAACGAAACCAACGTGGGCGACACGAAGAACTATT
>JBAYGL010000402.1:0-5173 GCA_041666725.1 Limisphaerales bacterium | reverse complement strand
GAGCCGGCGCGGACGCCGGCGATACGGCCCGCGAGACGCGGGCGCCACGTAGCGCCGGCCTCCGGCCGGCCGTGCCGCAAGCGTCCCCGCTTGCCTGGCAGGTCGAGGCACGGAGGGCGGCTTCAACTGCTCTTCGTGTCCGCCGCATCGCGCAGGCCGTCGCCGAGGAAGTTGAAGGCCAGGACGGTGATGAAGATGGCCGCGCCGGGCGCGAGGAGCCACGGGTAGCTGCGGAGATGCTCGGTGTTCTGCGCGGCGGTGAGCATGTTGCCCCAGCTCGCCTGCGGTTCCTGGATGCCGACGGCGAGATAGCTCAGGACGACTTCGCCGAGGATGTAGTAGGGGACGCTGAGGGTCGCGGCGACGATGACGTAGCTGAACGTGCTCGGGAGAATGTGCCGGGTGATGATGCGCCATGGCGTCGCGCCCAGCGCACGGGCGGCGAGGACGAACTGCCGTTCGCGCAGGCTCAACGCCATCCCGCGCACCACCCGCGCCATGCTCGCCCAGCCGATGAAGCTGAGGATGACGATGATCATCGCGTAGGCCTGGGTGGAGGAGATGTTCGCCGGGAAGGTGTTGCGCAGCGCGAGGATCAGGTAGAGCGACGGGATGGACATGATGAGTTCGCACACCCGCATGATGACGGTGTCAATGCGCCCGCCGAAGTAGCCGGAGATGCCGCCGTTGAGCATCCCGAACGTGAACGACAGCGTGATGCCGATGAGGCCGATGCTCAGGGAAATCTGCGAGCCGTAGAGGATGCGGGAGAAGACGTCGCGCCCGTATTGGTCCGTGCCGAAGAGGTTGACCGGGTAGTTCTTCTCGCCGGTGCCGAAGAGGTGCGTCTCGCACGGGATGAGGGCGAAGAGTTTGTATTTGTCCCCCTTCACGAAGAAATGGAGCGGCCTGGTGTCGCCGGCGACGGGCGCGTAAACGAACTGGCCGGCCTTCTGTTCCCAGCGCGGGACGACCAGCCGCAGACCGTCGAGCTTCGGGTGGATGGGCGGATGGAAGAAGCGGTCGCGGTCGTCGGTCTCGTAGTGATACGGCGCGACGAAGCCCGCGAGGATCGCCATGAGGTAAAGCGCCGCGAGGATGATGCCGCCGATCATCGCCGCCCGGCGCGCGCGGAGGCGTCGCCAGAAAAGCTGGCGCGGCGAGAGCGGGGCGTTGATGGATGGCTCGCTCATGCGATGGGCAAAGCTCCAATTCCAAAATCCCTGGCTCCAAAGAAGCTCCAAGTTCCAAGCACCAAGCCGGTGGCCGGACGGCTCGGTTCAACGCCGAGTCCGCTGAGGTCGCAGAGAGACGCAGAGAACCGAAACCGTTCATCTTCCTCCGCGCTGCTCTGCGTTCTCTGCGTCTTTGCGTTAAAGAATACCTTCGCCGTGACGACGTCGCGCGGGCTGGGGGGGGGGCAAACGTGCGCCTGAAACTTGTCGCTGAGTGCTTTCATTCCTTCAGCCTGATTCTCGGATCGCTCCACGCCAGCATCACGTCCGCCACGAAGTTGCCGATGATGAGCAGCGCCGTCGCCATCACCACGGAGTCCACCACGAGCATCGAGTCCTTGGCCGTGTAAGCCTCGATGGTCAGGCGGCCCAGTCCGGGCCAGGCCATGATGTTCTCGACGATGAACGCGCCGGAGAGCAGGTGCGCCAGCGAATAGCCGAAGATGGTGAGCAGCGGGTTGATGGCATTGCGCAGCGCGTGTTTGTAGATGACCCAGCCTTCGGAGAGGCCCTTCGCCCGGGCGGCGGTGACGTATTCTGCGCGGAGGGTGTCGAGGAGGTTTGACCGCATCTGGCGCATGATGCCGGCCAGTTCGCTCGCGGCGAGGACCAGCACGGGGAGGACGAGATGATGCGCGCGGTTCCAGAACTTCTCCATCGGCGACATGAGGTCGTAGATCGAGCTTTGCGCGCCGCCGATGGGGAACCAGCCCGTCGCCGCCGCAAACATCAGGGCGAGGAGCGCGAGCAGGATTTCGGGAATGGAAAGCCCGACGAACGCGACGAACGCGCAGCCGCGGTCGATCAGCGAGTCCTTGTTCACCGCCGCCCAGATGCCCAGCGGCACGGCGACGCACCACGCGACCACCGTGGCGAAGAACGACAGCAGAAACGTGTTCCACAGCCGCGCCATGATGAGCTCCGTGGCGGAGATTTTGTATTGGATGGAGTAGCCGAAGTCGCCGGTGGCGACGTTCTTGAGCCAGTGGACGTATTGGACATACCACGGCTTGTCCAAGTGGAACTTGGCGAGAAGCTTCTCGACGGTCTCGGGGGAGATTTGCGGGTTCTGCTTGAGGCTTTGCAGGTAGCCGCCGGGCGTGAGCGACATGAGCAGGAACGTCAGCAGTGAGACCCCGAGCAGAATCGGAATCATGTGCAGCAGGCGTTTCAGGATGAACGTGCCCATGTGTCGGCGAAGCGTATGGACGCCCCGCCCCGGCTCCAAGCTTCAAAGCAGCTTGTTGCTCGACTCGCCCGGCGGTGAGTGGAAATCTCCCGGCATGACACGCATGAAAACCAGTTCGCTCTGCCTTGCGGTCGCCGCCGTGGTGACGCTGCTGTTCACCGGGTGCAAGAAGGAAGAAGCCGCCCCGCCGGGCGGCAAGCCTGGCGCTGCCAAAGGAGCCGTGCTCACCGAGCCGCCGCTGGTCTCGGATTGCACGCCCGGCACGCGCGGCGGGCGGCTGGTCATCGCCACCTTCGGCGACCCGAAGACGTTCAACCCCATCACGGAGAACGAGTCTTCCTCGCGCGACATCATCCGGCTGCTGTTCGTGTCGCTGGTGGACTTCGACTGGCAGTCGGAGCAGGTGAAGCCCGGCCTGGCCCACGCGTGGTCTGTCGAGCCGGACGGAAAGACGTGGACCTTCAAGCTGCGCAAGGGCGTGAAGTGGAGCGATGGCCAGCCGCTCACGGCGGATGACGTGGTCTTCACCTGGAACGATGTCATCTACAATCCGCACATCATCAACGTCACGCGCGACCTGTTCACGATTGACGGGAAGATTTTCGCGGTGAGCAAGGTGGACGACCTCACCGTGCGCGTGGTCACGCCGGACATTTACGCGCCGTTCGTGGAATACTTCGGCGGCGTCGCCATCCTCCCGAAGCACAAGCTTGCCCAAGCCGTCGCGGAGAAGAAATTCGAGTCCACCTACGGCATCAACACCCCGCCCGAGCAACTCGTGGGCAGCGGCCCTTACAAGCTCAAACAATACAAGGCCGGCGAGTTCACCCTGCTGGAGCGCAACCCGCTCTACTTCGTGCAGGACAAGACCGGCACGCAGCTCCCCTACCTCGACAACCTCATCTACAGCGTCGTGCCGGACATGAGCGCGATGTCGCTGCGCTTCCTCTCCGGCGAAAGCGACATCCATGAGAACGTGCGCCCGGACGAATACGAGCGCTTCAAGGCCGGGGCGGACAGCGGGAAGTTCAAGCTGGAGTCCCTCGGCGTCGGGCCGGAGCGCGCGTTCTTCTGGTTCAATCTCAACACCAACGCCGCCGCGCAGCTTCAGTTCTCCGTGGACGTGCCCGGGGCCGAGGTGGTCGTCGAGAAGCGCAAGCTCCAGAAACTGCCCGACCTCAAGCGCGTGTTCATGGGCGCGCTCGACGTGAGCCTGAAAGCGGGCGCGGGACCGGAGCAGAAGAAGACCATCACCATCACGCCCGGCGCGGCGCTGCCCATCACGGTGAAATTCGACGGCGCGACGCTCACCATCAAAGACCCGGCGAACGCCGCGACCGTCGTCGCCAAGCTGCTGGTGGACGCGAAGAAGATGCGCTGGTTCGCCAACACCAAGTTCCGCCAGGCGATGCAGCACGCGGTGGACCGGCCCAGCATCATCAAGAGCATCTACGCCAGCCGCGCCGAGCTGGCCCACGGCTACAACTCCCCCGCGCTCAAGCGCTGGCACAACTCCGCCGTGCCGCAGTATGCCTATGACCCCGCCCGTGCCCGCGCGCTGCTCAAGGAAATCGGCATCGAGGACCGCAACGGCGACGGCACGCTGGAGGACGCGCAGGGCAACCTCATCGAGTTCGAGCTGAACACCAACGTCGGCAACAACGTGCGTGAGAAGGTCGCCATCTTCGTCCAGTCCGACCTCAAGAAGCTCGGCATCAAGCTCAACTTCCGGCCGGTGGACTTCAATGCGCTAGTCACCAAGATTGACGACACGTTCGACTACGACTGCATCCTGCTGGGCCTCGGCGGCGGCGGCACCGATCCCGCGTCGAGCCTGAACGTGCTCAAGAGCGACGGCTTCACCCACTTCTGGTTCCCGATGCAGAAGCGCCCCGCCACGGCGTGGGAAGCGCGCGTGGACAAGCTGATGAACGACCAGCTCAAGACGCTGAAGTTCGAGGAGCGCAAGGCCCTCTACGACGAGGTGCAATCCATCCTCTCGACCGAGCTGCCGTTCATCTACACCGTCGCCCAGCACAACTTCGCCGCCTACCGCGCCGACCTCGGCAACGTGCGCCCGACCGTCCTGAGCAGTTACCGCGTGACGTGGAACGCCGAGGAGCTTTACCTCAAGAAGAAGTGATACCAAATTACCGGTGAAATCTGGTTGAAACCAGGCGCAGGGAACTGCGTTCCTCCCTCTCCCTTTGCGGAGCAAGGGGAGAGGGCCGGGGTGAGGGGTTGCGTGCGTCGGCGTGGGTGACACACCCCTCATCCGGCCTGCGGCCACCTTGCTCCCCTCGCTCCGCGAAGGGAGAAGGAGCAACTCGGCCACCGGTGCCAGCTCCACCAACCTTCACACGGAGCCTGTCTGAGGCCCGGTTCCGCCGGCGCGGTCACTTCGGCAGCCACTTCTCCCAGTTCTTCCCGAACGCGTCCACGTTCGCCTTCGTCACGGGCACGAGCGGGCTGATTTCGTGGACGGCCCCGGGGTTTTTCTTGAAGTGGATCTTGTTCAGCAGCAGGGAGACGGACTGCCAGCCCCATTCATAGACCTGCTGCGCGAGGAGAATCTGCACGTGGCCGCTGCGGAGGTATTGCAGCATCGGCGGAAGCGCGTCCACGGAGACGGCCTTGACGGTGCCGGGCGGCCACTTGAGCGCGTTGTCGGTGAAGAGCGGCCAGCCGCCGATCATGGCCCAGCCGGTGATGTCCGGGTTGGCCTGCATGACCTGCTCGACCTTCGCCG
>JBAYGL010000401.1:0-5204 GCA_041666725.1 Limisphaerales bacterium | reverse complement strand
CATTGGTGACATAGGCACCGAGCTGCGTGAACTCGGCGTTGTAGAGGGTGCGGTCGGCGTTGCTCTTGGTCACATCCTGCGCAAGAATGGAAAGCTCGCTCATGCGATCGAGCGCCTTGGCGACCTTCTTGAGGTAGCCGTCCTGCGTCTGGGTGAAGGAGACGGCGTTGCCGACGTTGCCCCGGGCGGCATCGGTGCGCTGGACCTGGGCGTCCAGGCGCGAAGCGACGGCCAGGCCGGCGGCGTCATCCGCCGGATTGACGATCTTCGACCCGGAACTGAGCCGGGACAGGGATTTCGTGAGCTGCGTCTGGTTGGCGCCGAGGTTGTTGGCGGCCACTTGGGCGGCCAGGTTGGTGTTGATGATCATGGTGGCGTTTGTTTGGGTTGATTTTTATTGTGGTGTGGTGGGAACCGGACAGACGGTGGCCGAAGCTGGAACGGGTGCGACCGTTGCAGGCATGGAATTGGAGCGCAGGCGCGGGACGGTCGGACGTGCGGTGGTGACGGCTTCGCGGTTGCTCCGCTGAATCTCCTCATACACTTCAAGGCGATGCACGGGCACTTCTGTCGGAGCCTCGATGCCAACCTTCACGACATCCCCGTCCACGCGGACGATCTTCACGCGGATGCGACCGTCGATCACGATGCTCTCGCCGAGTTTTCGGGATAATATGAGCATAACTTGCGGTCTAGTTGCCGGCGGTGGGCAGCGGATGCTGGAGCGAGTAATCGGCGGCGTTCGTCGGGACGACCTGCCGTCCGCGCAGGGTGCGACGGTTGATGACCACCGGCCCCTTGAGGTTCACGGTGGCCTGACTCTGGGAGCGGAGCGTGACGATGTTCAGGAGGATCGCCTCCCCAGGGTTCTTCAAATCGAGTGCGCTGGTTTCAGCCTCGCTAAGGTCCGGCGCATAGTCGGGATTCACGAGAAATGGCGGGACCACGAGAAAGGCGAGGGAAGGGTCATCCTCGACTTCCAGCCAGTAGAACGGCGACTCCTCAGGGCTGCTCCTCAAGACGTATTGCTTGTAGCCCTCGAACCCGAAGAGGCCGGCGGGCAGGTGAACGCGGACGTCCGACCTCAGTTCGGGCGGGGCAACATCTGTTAGTTCGTTCGTGCGCATAGTTTGCGGCTCTTTAGCAACGGCCATGCCAGCGCCTGGACAGGCTGAAAAGAGGCAATATGTGCTCCTTTGAGGTCGAAAACGGTCACTATCGTCCCCTTTCCGCGCGGCAAAGATTACCCTCACCGCAGTCTGCGGCACTCTTGTTTACCGTAGTCTTGGAGCCTGTCCCAAGCCTCAACACCTTCAGCTGCAAGGAACTTCTGGAAACCCGGGCGGAGGCGGGGCAGCGTCCCTCCATGCGTATTCCAAACCTGCATCTTCTTGTTTGCGCGGGGTTGCTCTTCTGCGGCGCTTTGCGCGCGCCCGCCCTGACCGTGCGTGTGGACGCGGGCGGCGGTGCGCCGCGCCTGCTGGTCAATGGCGAGCCGGTCCGGTCGCGGATGTTCTGGGGCGCACCGGGTTCTGCACCGGTTCCCGTGAAAACAGAACCGCGCGTGGTGAGTTTTGAATTCACCGCCACCGAAAGCTCGGCGGGCAAGGGCACGATGCACTTCCGGTTTGGCGAAACACCTGGCGACGTTTTTCTCGACGACATTCGCGTGACCGACCTTGGCGAGCAGCGCGATGTCATTCCGCTTTGCGATTTCGAAAGCGGCCCGGGAAGCTTCGCGCGCAGCTGGACGTTCTGGCCGACGGGCCCGCAGAACACGGTCGGCTCCGTCCAGGTGGAACCGGGCGCGGGGCGCTCCGGATCGGCGGCGCTCCGGGTGCGGCTGGTCACGCCGCCCGGCGGTCACCGGCCGGACTTTCACGTTTTCCACCAGGTCAATCTCACGATTCAAAAAGGCCACCGGTATCTCGCGAGCTTCTGGGCGCGCTCCGACTCGCCGAGAAACCTGACTGTCGCGTTCTATCGTCCGGGCAGTCCGTTCACATGGCTCGGCGGGCCGGGGGGCGTGTTTGAATCGCAGGTCAAACTCGCCGCAGGGGCCGGCGTGAACTTCGTGAGTTTCCCCATTGAAATGCCGTGGCCGAAACCGGGCACGGCGGTGGATTGGACAAACGTGGACGCCGCGTGCGGATCCGTGTTGCAGATGAACCCGGACGCGCTGCTGCTGCCGCGCATGGGCATGGACCCGCCGTTGTGGTGGCGGGAGGCGAACACCAACGACGTGATGCAGTGGGAGGACGGGCGGCGCGCCGCCGCAGTGCCCGCCTCGCCCCGCTACCGGCACGATGCTGCGGAACGGCTCGCGGCCCTGGTGGCGCATCTGGAGGAAAAATTTGGCGAGCACATGGCGGGCTACCATCCCTGCGGGCAGAACACCGGCGAATGGTTTTATCACGACACATGGAAACGTCCGCTCAACGGCTACGCGCCCGCCGATCTCACGGCGTGGCGTGAGTGGCTGAAGAAACGGTATCGCAGCCAGGAGGCGTTGCGGCGCGCCTGGGGAAAGGCGGACGCCGGATTCGACACCGTCTCCGTGCCCACCGCCACGCAGCGCCATGCCTCGCCCGCCGGAACGTTTCGCGATCCGGGGACGGAGAAGCCGCTCCTGGACTGGGCTGAATTCCAGCAGGAGGCCATGGCGGATTGCGTTTGCGAACTGGCGCGATCGGCACGCCAGGCCTCGCGGGGGAGGAAGCTCGTCGTGTTCTTCTACGGCTACGTCTTCGAATTCGCCCCCGTGGGCAACGGCGCTTCAACAGCCGGGCATTACGCGCTGCGGCGTGCGCTGGACTGCCCGGACATTGACGTGCTCTGCTCGCCGATTTCCTACTTCGACCGCGGCCTCGGCCAGGGCGCGCCCTCGATGACCGCGGCGGAAAGCGTGGCCCTCGCCGGCAAGCTGTGGCTGAACGAGGACGACACGCACACCCACCTGGCGACCGGAACGCCCCCGGGTTCCCGCGATCACGTCGGCACGCTCGAAGAATCCAACGCCGAACTCGTGCGCAACGTCGCACAGGAGGCGATCCGCAACTTCGGCACCTGGTGGATGGACCTGGGCGCAACCGGGTGGTTCAACGACCCCGGCCTGTGGGCGGCGATGAGCCGCCTGCGCGCGATCGACGAACCGCTGTTGAAAAAGCCGCTGCCGTTCCGTCCCGAGATCGCGGCGGTCATTGACGAACGGGCGATGCAACGCATCACCCCGGCCGGTTCGGTCGTGACCCGTCTGGGAGTTTACGAAGCGCGCGCGGCGCTGGGGAGGATGGGAGCACCCTATGGACAGTATTTGATCGATGACGTGGCGTCGGGCCGAGTGCCGGCGAAGATGTTTGTTTTCCTGAACGCATGGAGCCTGACGGCGACGGAGCGCACGCAGTTGCTGAAAGCCACACGGGGTTCCGCGCGAGTCTGGTGTTACACGCCGGGATACTTCGACGGCGACACGGTTTCGACCGGCGCGATGCGGGAGCTGACGGGCTTCGAGCTGAAACCGGCCTCGGTCGCGAAGGCGTGGGCGACTCCGACCGAAGCGGGCCGCAAGCTCGGCCTGACCCGTGCATGGGGCGTCGCGAACGCGGTGAAGCCCCTGTTCGCCGCCGTGGCGTCGGGAGACGAGGTGCTCGCGACTTATCCGGACGGAACACCCGCGGTGGCGATGCGGCGCGGCGCATCGGGCGCATCGGTGTTTGTCGGCGTGCCGGGCCTGACTTCGGAGCTGCTGCGCGCGGCTGCCCGTGCGGGCGGCTCGCACCTGTTCGCGGAGACGGACTGCAACGTCTACGCCAACGATTTGTTCCTTGCGTTGCATGCCTCCGAGGAGGGGACCATCACATTAAACACGGGCCGCGCGGGCGCGGTGTCGGATGTTTTCACCGGCACCGAGATCGGACGCGGACCGGGGATTTCACTTCGGCTGCGCCGGGGAGAAACGCGGGTTCTGCGATACTGAGCAGGCATAAACCCGGATTCCGAGGGGTTGCCCGCGAAACACGCAAAACACACGAAAGGGACGATGTTGGGCAGGCGGTGGTGAAACAAGGCGTCCCGTTCGGCGGGGCGCGCTGCTCTGCTGCGGTAGGAGACAAGGTGACGAGTCTCTGATCGGATTCCGAGTTTCGCCTTCCGGGTTTGAACCCGAATCCCGAAGTTCAGCCGCGAAAGAGCGCAAAGCACACAGAGGAGCCGGGCCGGGGATGGATGGGAGCGGGAGAACATCCACCTAGTCCGTTTTCTGAAGCCTGTCTTTGTGCTCCATGCGCTCTTTCGTGGCCATTCCATTCAGGAGCCCAGCTTGAAGTGAGACTCCTCACGTCGTCTCCTACGGAACAGCCCGCCTATCCCGGCCTCATCGTCAAAGACAGTTACTGGCGCTGGCCGGAGCGTGAACTGGCCGGCAATGCCATCGACTTCTGCGTCCAGGTGCTCGGCCTCTCCTTCCACGATGCCATGCGCCTGATCACAGGCCAATAGTTGAACCGCCTCCGCTCGCTGGCGTCATCACCTTACGACGGCAGCGTGGACGACCGTCCCCAAAACGGCACCTTACGATCAGAGTGCAGCCAAAGATGCCCCGGACGGGAATGAAAACCTCGAAATGGCCCACACGGTCACAGGGCTACGACCCGAGCGTGGTTGTTCGGCCACAAAATACGATGGGAACGCGGCCAACCCCAAGAAAACCGTGCGACGCCAGTTCGGCCGTTTTTACGATGGGAAAAAATCCGTAACATTCAGAGCAGCACGGTTGAACCTGGCGGTTTCCATTTCTTGCCCTGCTTTGCCTTCTCCTCCGCCGTCCGCACTTCTTCGTCCGTCCAAAGCCGGATGCAGTAGCCACCTTTGATTCCGCCGTCCTTCAGCGCCTTCACTACACCTTCCGTTATGAAAATGTCTCGGTCCCAGAGCCGCCTATGATAGTTGACCTTGGTTGTGAAAAAGGTGCTGCCTGATTGAGGGCAGGCCAACTGGTTTGCGTGAACGAACGCTCCGACGGCTCCGTCGGGACGACCACACTCCGAACAATATGGCTCGGCCGGCTTAAGCACATCGTCCGCACAATCCACTAAATGAGTCACAGCGAGTGCGTGCCATCCGCTTTTGCCCACAGGCTTCGCTTCAAAACCCTGAACCTTCGCTTTCCGAACCACAGACAGGAACTTGTCGCTGACGATGAAGAT
>JBAYGL010000400.1:0-5216 GCA_041666725.1 Limisphaerales bacterium | reverse complement strand
TGCCGCCTGGAGCATCCCGCTCCCCGGCGACGACCGCGAACTCGTCTATGCGCCCCTCGGCACCCCCGAGGCGGACAACTACATTGACGACATGTCGCTCGGTTCAAACTTCGCGACCGTGAACCATCTGCTGATCAATCAACTCGTGCTCGAGGCGTTCCAGGAGATCATCCCTGGCACACAGGGTTCACTTGTGTATTTCATCAGCCACAACATCGCGCGCCGCGAGATCGTCGCGAACCAGGAATGCTGGGTCCACCGCAAGGGCGCGACGCGCGCCTTCCCGGCCGGCCACTTCGCGCTCAAGGACACGCCGTTCCACGAGACCGGCCACCCGATCCTGCTCCCCGGCAATCCGACCGCCGGTTCCTGCGTCATGGTCGCCGATCCCGGCGCGGAGAAAAGCTGCTACAGCGTGAACCACGGCGCGGGCCGGGCGAAAGGCCGCAAGGCCGCCATCCGCGAACTCGATCAGCAGACGGTGGACGCCGAGTTCACGGCGCACGACATCCTGACCAACTGCCGCACCTACCCGAAGGACGAGGCCCCGGCGGCCTACAAGGACTTCAACGAGGTGCTCAACTCGGTCCGGCTCGCCGGCCTGGCCACGGAAGTCGCACGCCTCAAGGCCCGCTTCGTGATCAAGGATTCGGATGACAGCTTGAAAGGTGCTGCCTAGTGAGTAGGCCGCACGCATTACCGATGCCTGTGACGATGTGCGGCTGTTGAGTGGCCTCGGCCTGAAAGCTCCGGATCTGTTCGAAATCCGGAAAAACCACATCAACCCCTTGTCTACTGGTGGAGGCGGGGGGAGTTGAACCCCCGTCCTTGGTGGAATTGCCAGCCGCGACTACATGCTTAGTCCAGGGAGATTTGTCGGCTGTGGGATGGCGCCTGAACTCGAAACCCACTGCTTAGTCCGCATGAAATTTTCTCGGCTGCTGGCGCGCGGTCCCCGCCTTCAACCATGCCTGCTGATGGCGTTCACTCGACATAGCAGGTGTCTGCCGGTGAACGTCGCGGTGGTTTAGGCCGCGAGGGCCAACTCTTCGTTAGCTCTTATGTTTTGGTTCGATGATTAACGAGGCCAACGAACCGTCCTCGGCATGCCGCCTCTGGCGCATCTCCCAAGTCGAAACCAGTGCGCCCCCGGTCAGCGGCGGCACTGTCCGCCACAATGCCGGTCGCGTCAAGCGGCGCGCTGTTCCGTATCTGTTCCGTCCGCTCGCGAAATGACGACCAGCCCGGCCACCGTCAGCAGGCCGTTCAAGATGAGCAGCTCGTTGCCAAACATGTAGCCGTCGAACCATCGCTTCGAGTTCGTGTCCAGCAGGTAGCACGCGACGGGCGGCACGCCGCAGACGAGCGGCACCCATCCGTCGCGCACGCGCGACTTGCAGACCAGGCCGAACGCGAACAGGCCGAGCAACGGCCCGTAAGTGTAATTCGCCAGCTTGAGCACCGCACCGATGACGCTCGGCGTGCCGACCACCTGAAACGCAAGAATCGTGAGCAGCAGCAGGACCGCAAACCCCACATGGACCCGGTGCCGCAGTGCGGTCCTGCGCGCCTCGTCCAAATCCTGCCGCTGCTCGGTGCCCAGAATGTCTATCATGAAGCTCGTGGTCAGCGTCGTCAGCACCGAGTCCGCGCTGGAAAAAGTCGCCGCCGTCAGGCCGAGCACGAACACCACCGCCGCGAAGGTGCCCAGATGTTGCAGCGCCAGCATGGGGAACAGGTGGTCGGTGCGCGTCGGCAGCGCCACGCCCTTGGCGCTGGCGTAGGTGAAGAGCAGCGCGCCCATCGCCAGGAACAGCAGGTTCACCAGCACCACCACGAGGCTGAAACTCACCATGTTGATCTGTGCCTCGCGCAGCGACCGGCAGCTCAGGTTTTTCTGCATCATGTTCTGGTCGAGGCCGGTCATCACGATGGCGATGAACGCGCCGCCGAAGAACTGCTTCCAGAAATAGGTTCCTTCCTTCGCATCCCAGAAGAGCACTTGCGAGTTCGGGCTTTCGCCAATGGTCTTGAGCAGCCCGCTCCAGTCGAGGCCAAGCTGCCTTGCAATGGCCCAGATGGACAGCACCACTCCCAGCAGCAGGAACGTGGACTGAAATGTATCCGTCCACACCAGCGTCTTGATGCCGCCCTTGTAGGTGTAGGCCAGCATCAGTCCGATGATGCTCGCCACCGACAGCCAGAAGGGCACGCCCCACGCGTCGAACACAAACGTCTGGATCACGCTCGCCGCCAGGAACAGCCGCGCCGCCGCGCCCAGCGTCCGCGATAGGATGAAGTAGGCCGAGCCGGTGCGTTGCGACCACGAGCCGAAGCGTCCGTGCAGGTAGCTGTAAATCGAGGTCAGGTTCAGCCGGTAGTAGAGCGGCAGCAGCACGAACGCGATGACCGCGTAGCCCAGCACGTAGCCGAACACGATCTGGAGATAGGAAAACGCCGACTTGCCCACCGACCCCGGCACCGAGATGAACGTCACGCCGGACAGCGAATCGCCAATCATCCCGAACGCGACCGCATACCACGGCGACGCCTTGTTCCCGAGGAAGTAGGAGTCGTTGGTCGCGTTGCGGCTGGTGAACCAGGCAATCGCCAGCAGGAAGCAGAAGTAGGCCGCGATGCAGGACAGGATGGCGACGGGCGACATGACTCGCGCGGACAGTGCGGCGGGCGCGGGCGATTTTCAACCTTGCGTAGGAGACGACGTGAGGAGTCTCTCACTTTTTCTTCCGCGCTCCGCCCAATTGGAGGCTCGTCACCTCGTCTCCTACGCGGTTTCCACCGCGCCGGTTGACCCTGTCTCGCCCGCCCGCTAGCCTCCCGCGCATGATTATCGCACCGTCGTTGCTGGCGGCCAATTTCGGTCGGTTCGCGGCGGACACCCGGCGCTTTGACCAGTCGGGGGCCGAGTGGCTGCACCTCGACATCATGGACGGCCACTTCGTGCCGAACCTCTCCTTCGGCCCGCAGGTGGTGAAGACGCTCCGCCCGCTGACGAAGAAATTCTTCGACGTGCATCTCATGTGCTCGAAGCCGGAGATTTTGCTGGAACCCTTTGTGAAGGCTGGCGCGGACCAGATCATCGTCCACGTCGAGCTGGGCGACCGCGTCGAGGGTTTGCTCTGGAAAATCAAGTCGCTCGGCAAAAAGGTCGGGCTCGCCGTCAACCCGCCCACGGCCATCGAGAACGCGCGGCCCTACCTCGACCACATTGATCTGCTGCTCGTGATGACCGTGAACCCTGGCTTTGGCGGCCAGCCCTTCATCCACGAATGCGTGCCCAAGATTCAGCAGGCCGCCGCGTGGAAACGCGAGCTGAGCCTGGACTGCCACATCGAGGTGGACGGCGGCATCACCTTCGACACCGTCGGCGAGTGCGCCCGCGCGGGCGCGGATGTCTTCGTCAGCGGCACGGGCATCTTCGCCCAGCACAGCCTCAAGGCGGCGGTGAAGAAGATGCGCGGCATCGCGGAGAAGAATGACCCGGCGCTGGCGGACTTGCAGTGCAAGAAACCGGCCGGCACGACTTTGCCGCTGTCCGCGTAATTTTCGGACAACCCTGACCTATGGCCAAAATCAAATTCGGAACCGACGGCTGGCGTGCCGTCATTGCTGAAGACTTCACCTTCGAGAACGTCAGCCGGGTGGCTCAGGCCACGGCGGATTACTGGAACGCCAACTCCGTCGCTGGCGTCACGAACCACGCCGTCGTCGGCTATGACCGCCGCTTTCTCTCGGATCAGTTCGCGCAGCGCACCGCCGAGATCCTCGCGGCCAACGGCTTCATTGTCACGCTGACCGACCGTCCCACGCCCACGCCTGCCGTGTCGTGGACGGTGAAGAAGCAGGGCGGCATCGGCGGCGTGATGCTCACTGCGAGCCACAATCCGCCCATCTTCAATGGCTTCAAACTCAAGGCGTGGTTCGGTGGCTCCGCTCCGCCGGAAGTGTGCTCGGCCGTCGAGGCCTTGCTGGACAAGTCGCCTGTCAAGGCCATGCCGTTCGCGGAGGCCATAGAGTCCGGCCACATCACGGTGAAGGACATTTGTCCGCCCTATTACGCCGCGATCAAGAAGCTCGTGGACTTCAAGCTCATCGCGAAGTCGAAACTCAAGTTCGCGCACGAGGCGCTCTTCGGCGTCGGTGCGGGCTGCTTTGATCGCCTGCTCGCCGGCACCACCTGCAAGGTCACGACGCTCAACGCCGCGCACGACCCGTTCTTCGGTGGCATCAACCCCGAGCCCATCGCGAAGAACTACGGCCGCAGCATGGCCTTTCTCGCGAAGCATCCGCACGACCTCTGCCTCGTCACCGATGGCGACGCCGACCGCGTCGGCGGCATGGACGGTCGCGGCAACCCGCTCTCCACGCACCAGCTCATCTGCCTGCTGCTCCGCCACTACGCCGTCAACAAAGGCCAGAAGGGCCGCGTCGTGAAGGCGCTCACCACCACCAGCATGGTGGACAAGATGTGCGCCGCGCTGGGCCTCGAACTCGTCGAGACCGGCGTGGGTTTCAAATACATCGCGAGCGAAATCATCAAAGGTGGCGTGCTGCTCGGCTTCGAGGAGAGCGGCGGCATCGGCTTCCCCGGCCACGTTCCGGAGCGCGATGGCATCCTCGCCGGACTCATGCTGCTCGAAATGCTCGCCACCGAGCGGAAACCGCTCACCAAACTGCTCGCGCAGTTGGAGAAGGACTATGGCCCGCATCGCTACGGCCGCATCGACACGCATTTTCCATTGGAGAAACGCGCCGTGCTGATGGAGTTCTGCAAGAACAACCCGCCTGTGAAACTCCTCACCTCCAAACTCAAGGTCGTGAAGAGCTACGACGGCGTGAAGTTCTGCGCCGAGGACGGCTCCTGGCTCATGCTCCGCGGCTCCGGCACCGAACCCATCCTGCGCATCTACGCCGAAGCCAGGTCCGACGCCGACGCGCACAAGTTGCTGAAGTTAGGTGTGAGCCTGACGAAGAAGGTTTAGGCGCGGAGCGCGGCTGTGTCGCAGACCAGCCGCAGCAGTTTCAATTTCCTGATACGTTCGTATGTGCTGCGGCTGGTGCTTCGCACACAGCCGCGCCCCACGCTTACCGCTGCACTCTTGCACTCCCGCCGCCCACGAGCGCCTCGACTTCCTTCAGCGTCGCCATGCTCGTATCCCCGGGCGTGGTCATCGCAAGCGCGCCGTGCGCCGCGC
>JBAYGL010000399.1:0-5227 GCA_041666725.1 Limisphaerales bacterium | reverse complement strand
GGCTCCGGCTCGCGGCCGAACTGGACCCGCACCGCGTGGACACCTACACCGTCGCCGCCTACTGGCTCCGCGAACGCCTCAACCAGGTCACGGAAGCCGAGGCCTTCCTCCGCGAGGGCCTGCGCGAAAACCCGGGCAGCCACGAAATCCTCTTCGAGCTCGGCCGCCTCTACGCCGAGAACAACCGCGATGTCCCCCGCGCCCGGATCGTGTTCGAGCTGGCCGTCGAAAAATGGATCAGGCAGGAGGCGAACAAGGCGGCGCCGGACAATCTCGCCTACGCCCAGATCCTCGGCCAGCTCGCCGCACTGGAGGAGAACGCAGGCAACCTTGAACGCGCCATCGCCCATTTCACCCGCCTGAAACAACTCTCCCCAACCCCCGCCACGGTCCAGCAGCGGATCGACGAGCTGCAAGCCAGACTCGCCCCGCGCCGTTAGAGCCTGAGTTCTTCCACCAAGACCGGGCGCAGCAATTCGGCCGGACTTATACCAATTCCCAGTGAAATCTGGTTGAATCCAGGCGCAGGGAACTGCGCTCCTCCCTCTCCCCTTGCGGAGCAAGGGGAGAGGGCTGGGGTGAGGGGTTGCGTGCGCCGGCGTGGGTGGCACACCCCTCATCCGGCCTGCGGCCACCTTGCTCCCCTCGCTCCGCGAAGGGAGAAGGACCAACTCGCACACCCGTGCCAGTTCCACCAACCTTCACACTTAGTCGGTATCAGACTTCTTTTCCTTCGCCCATTCTCCATTCCGATTGCAGTCCCCCGGCTCGACTTATTCCGTCCTTCAGCAACAATCAGCCCGCTCATGAGCAAGATCGTCGGCATCGACCTCGGCACCACCAACTCGCTCGTCGCGACGGTGGACTCCGGCATTCCCTACGTCGTCGCGGACGCGGACGGCCGGCGGCTCACTCCGTCGGTCGTGCATTTCCCGGCGGCGAGCGCGGAGCCGGTCGTGGGCCACGCCGCCAACCGCATCCGCGTCATCAAGCCCGCCGAGACGGTCTACTCCGTGAAGCGCTTCATGGGGCGGCGCGGCGCGGACATCGCCCGCGAGGAAATGCTCGTCACCTATCCCGTGCGCGGCGAGGGCGCGGGGCCGGTGACGATTCCCATCCACGGACGCGACTTCACGCCGGAGGAAATCTCTTCGGAGGTGCTGAAGCGGCTGAAGCTCACGGCGGAATCCGATCTCGGCGAACCCGTCACGCGCGCCGTCATCACCGTCCCGGCCTACTTCAACGACGCCCAGCGCAACGCGACGAAGCGCGCGGGCGAACTCGCCGGCTTCACCGTCGAGCGCATCGTCAACGAGCCGACCGCCGCCGCGCTGGCCTACGGCCTCGACCGGCTCAAGGAGCATTCCAAGATCGCGGTGTATGACCTCGGCGGCGGCACGTTCGACCTCTCGATCCTCGAACTGAACGCCGGCGTCTTCCAGGTTCTCGCCACCAACGGCAACACCCGCCTCGGCGGCGACGATCTCGACAAACGCCTCGTGGACTTCCTCGCAGGAAAAATCGCCGGCGCGGGCGGCCCCGACCTCGCCAACTCTCAACTCTCAACTCTCAACTCTCAACTCCTCCCCCTCCTCTCCCGCCTCCGCGAGGCCGCCGAGGCCGCGAAGATCCGCCTCTCCACCGAGACGGAAGCCGAGATCGCCCTGCCCTTTCTGACGCCGGACTTCAGCTTCAGCCACCGGCTCACCCGCGAGGAACTGGAACGGCTCACGCGCGACATCATCGAGCGCACGCGCCAGCACTGCCTGCGTTCCCTCGGCGACGCCAAGCTCGAAGCCAGGCAGCTCGACCAGGTCATCCTCGTGGGCGGCCAGACGCGCATGCCGCTGGTGCGCCGGCTCGTCGCCGAATGGTTCGGCTGCGCGGAGTTCGAGGAGGAGCGCGGCAGCCTCCGCCTCGGCGAGAGTTATCACGAGCGCAGCGGCCCGATGCTGAACACCTCGCAGAACCCCGATGAAGCCGTCGCGCTCGGCGCGGCGATCCAGGCGGAGATTCTCAGCGGCGGTTTCAAAAACATGCTGCTGCTGGACGTGACGCCGCTCTCGCTCGGCATCGAAACCTTCGGCGGCCTGATGAACAGCATCATCCCGCGCAACAGCACGATTCCCATCAAGGCCGGCGAAGTCTTCACCACCGCCGTGGACCACCAGCGCGAGATGCTCATCCACGTCCTGCAAGGCGAGCGCGAGCGCGCCGCCGACAACTGGAGTCTTGGGCGTTTCGCCGTTGCGTTTGAGCGTGCGCCACGCGGAGTCCCCCGCGTCGGCGTGCAGTTCGAGATTGATGCCAACGGCATTCTCCACGTCCTGGCCCGCGACATCAAAACCGGCGCGCAGCAGGTCGTGGAGATGAAGTCCGCCGTGGACGTGGCCGACACCGAGGTGCAGCGCATGGTCGAGGAGTCCGTCGAACACGCCTTCGAGGACCTGGCCGCGCGCCGCTGGATCGAGGCGAAGCTCAAGGCGCAGGAAGTCCTCACCGCCGCGCAGGCCGGTCTTGCCGAGTGCGCCGGCGAACTGGAGCCGGCCTATCGCGAACAGGTCGAAGCCGCCGTCCGCGAACTCACCGCCGCCCTCGCCACCGAGCAGCCCGCGACGCAAACCGGCGATCTCAACCGTTTGAAGGCCGCCCACACCGCCGTGGACACCGCCACCCAGCCGCTCGCGGACATCCTCATGGACAAGGCCATGGAAGCCATGCTCCGCCAGCGCGGCTTGGTGAGCTGACGTTCACCCCACGCTCAGGTGCCCGAGCGCGAGCAGGCCGTAGAAGGTGTATTCCGCGTCGAGATGATCGTCCGCCCAGTGGCCGTGGAAGCCGCCTTCCGCTGACCAGAGCGTGTCCACGAAATCCAGACAGCGCTCGCGTTGCGCGGCGGTCAGCCGGCGGTTCAGGCTCGCCAGCGCGTGGAGCGCGGTGGCGGTGGAGAGCAGGTCGGGCATCGGCGCGCCGGGGACGGCGGTGAAGCCGCCCTGCGGGTGCAGCCGCGCGAGCAGCCAGTCGCCGACGGCGGGATTGACCGGCAGGTGCAGGTGGCGCAGGAGCGTGACCGCGCCGGCGGTGGGATTCGTCGAGCCGACGGGCAGGCCGGGAGAGTTGTTCCACGCATGGTCGGTCGTCTCCAGCAGCTTGAGGCTTTGAACGATGCGCAGCGGCCTGGGCGGGAGCTTGCCGAGGTCCTGGTATGCGCCGAGCGCAAGGAAGGAACCGTAGGCCGTGCCGTGCGCCTTCTTCGCGTCATTGTCGTAGCCGCCGTCGGGCTTGCGAAAGCTCTCGAGCCGGCCCAGCAGCGCCTTCGGAAGGCCCGCCGGCATGCGCTTCCTGCCCAGCGACGCCCAGCAGCGTGCGAGCGATGTGAGGTGGACCAGGTCCAGGTTTTCACCCTGGCCGAAGGTGTGAAGCCACGTCTCCAGTTGCGCCCCGGGCACGGCGCATTCGAGCGCCTCGCAGCCGTTCAGCGTGAAGACCGTGTAGTAGAGGTCGGAACGCTCCGAACGGTCGCGCCCGGCACCGGCGTCCGTCCACTGGCGGCGGTAGAAGTCACGCACGAGATCGGCGGAATCACCGAGCAGCTTCGCGCCGAGCCGGGCGACTTGAATCAGTTCGAGACGGACGCTCACGGGCGGAAGCATTGGCAAAGAACCGAGGATTGAACAGCGAAGACGCGAAGGGGCTGGTTTCCATTGCCTGAAAGAATCAGAGCCTCTGGCGTGTCGCATCCGTTCCCCTTCACCCCGGCCCTTGGGGCGCATGACACGGCCTCGACCTGCCAGGCAAGCGAGGACGCTTGCGGCACGGCCGGCCGGAGGCCGGCGCTACGTAGCGCCCGCGTCTCGCGGGCCGTATCGCCGGCGTCCGCGCCGGCTCGGCTTCGACGGCAGTGCCCGAATGCGCCCCAGCCGGTATTCACACTGGAACGGGGCTTGAAGCACTTTCGCCCGTGGCACAACATGGGCGCACCTGACCATGAAAAACATCCTTCCGCTCCTGCTGCTGGCCGTCGCCCTGACCGCCCGCGCCGCCGACGAGTTCAAGATCACGCCCTACCACGAAATCCAGCCGGGCTTGCCGCAGGGCAAGGTCATCAAGATGCCCCCCTGGCACAGCCAGATTTTCACGAACACCGTGCGCGACTGGTGGATTTACGTGCCGGCGCAATACCAGGCCGGAAAGCCCGCCGCCGTCATGGTCTTCCAGGACGGCCACGACTACGTGAACCCCAAGGGCAACTGGCGCGTGCCCATCGTCTTCGACAATCTCATCGGCAGGAGCGAAATGCCCGTGACCATCGCCATCCTCATCAACCCCGGTCACGAGACCGGCCGGGCGGTGCCAAAAAGCCCGTGGCAGGTGAGCAACCGGAGTTTCGAGTATGATTCGTTGGGCGACCGCTACGCGCGCTTCCTGCTGGAGGAAATCCTGCCCGAGGTCGGGAAGCAGTATCAGATCACGAAGAACCCAGAGGGCCGCGCCATCTGCGGCGCGAGCAGCGGCGGCATCTGCTCATGGACCGTCTGCTGGGAGCGTCCCAACGAGTTTCGAAAAGCCCTCACCACCATCGGCAGCTTCACGAACATCCGGGGCGGCCACGTCTATCCCGCGCTCATCCGCAAGACCGAGCACAAGCCCGTCCGCGTCTCCATCCAGAGCGGCACCGGCGATGTGAAGAACGAGTTCGGCGACTGGCCGTTGTGCAACCAGCAGATGGCCGCGGCGTTGAAATTTGCCCGCTACGACGTGCGCTTCGACTTCGGCGAGGGCGGGCACAACAGCAAGCACGGCGGGAGCATCTTCCCCGAGGTGCTCAAGTGGCTCTGGCGCGACTACTGACACGAATTCCCAGTGCAAGTCGGTGGAATGCGAACCGAACCGCCCGCCGCGTGCCTTCTCCCTTCCTCGGAGGAGGGGAGAAAGTGGCCGCAGGCCGGATGAGGGGTGTGGCCACCAACGCCGGCGCATTCAACCCCTCACCCCGGCCCTCTCCCCTCCTCCGAGGAAGGGAGAGGGAGGCAAGGCGCGTCGTGGTCCACCAACGATTCCATGGACTTCCATTCCGAAAGGGTATGAGCCGGAACCCTGCAGCGGGAGCGCGGCCTTCACAGACTGTGTGAAAACTTTTTCCGGCCCGTTGTAACCAACGTGCCGGCCCGCGGGTCAGACCCTGGACGACCATGAGCTACCTGCGCGGCCCCGACCGTTTCCAAGT
>JBAYGL010000398.1:0-5252 GCA_041666725.1 Limisphaerales bacterium | reverse complement strand
GCCAAGAAGCTCAACCGCACCGTCCATGTCGGCCTGCGCCTCAACCTCGACGCCGGCATCTACCCGCAGTGGTCGCGCTTCGGCTTCAACCTCGAAAGCGGCCAGGCGCTCGACGCCGCCAAGCGCATCGCCCGCGGCGGCCGCCTCAAGCTCAACGGCCTGCACTGCCACATCGGCACGTTCATCATGGACCCGCAGGCCTACGCGCGCGAAATCACCAAGATGGTGAAGTTCGGCTACGAGCTGCGCGACGCGTTCGGCTTCGAGATGGAGTATTACGACATCGGCGGCGGCTTCCCGAGCAAGAGCCGGCTCAAGGGCGTTTACCTCCCGCCCGAGGTGGCGATTCCCGGCATTGATGAGTTCGCCGAGGCCATCACGCACGCGTTCTCCGAGGCGCTCAAGCCCGGCGACTTCCCCAAGCTCGTCATCGAGTCGGGCCGCGCGGTGATTGACGAGGCGGGCTACCTGATCACGAGCATCGTCGCCGCCAAGCGCCTCGCCGACGGCACGCGCGCCTACGTGGCCGATGGCGGCATCAACCTCCTGTTCACGGCCTTCTGGTATAAGTTCAACGTCGAGCTGGACCGCGAGGTCGGCGGCATCAACGAAACCAGCGTCATCTACGGCCCGCTGTGCATGAACATTGATGCGATTGACGAGGGCATCCAGCTCCCGCCGCTCAAGCGCGGCACGCGGCTCGTCTTCTCGCCGGTCGGCGCCTACAACAACACGCAGTGGCTCCAGTTCATCGAGTATCGGCCGAACGTCGTGCTCGTCACCGAAAGCGGCGAAGTCGAAATCATCCGTGAGGCCGAGGACATCACCGACATCACGCGCCGCGAGCGCCTGCCGAAGCATCTGGAACTGAAGAACGGGAAGTGAGCATGGCCGCGAAGCGACAGGAGCGCGGACGCCCACGTCCGCAAGACGAGTTTAAGCACGGCGCACAGCAAGCCGTGGCGCTTTCGTTCACCCGTGAGGGGAATGCACTGCGGACGTGGGCGTCCGCGCTCCAATCAGGCGGGCGGCCTCATCACGGGCTGCAAGCCGAATCCCTCGGCTCGCCACTTTGCGCTGCTCCAGGCCCACTCCTTCGCTTCGGCCACCAAGCCTGCCTTCACGGGGTTGTTTTCGATGTAGCGCACGGCTTTCTGGAAATGCTCCGCGTCGCGGATGTAACGGTCGTGGTAGTCATCCTGCCACCATTTTCCCGTCCGCCCGAAGTGCCGGTTGACGAACTTCGCAGTGAGGGTCTTCCAGCTTTGCAGCAGCTTCGACATCGGCGTGGCGCGGATTTGCACCAGCACATGAACGTGGTTGGGCATGACCACCCACGCCAGCAGTCCGCAGCGCTCGCCGTCGTCATGCACCAGCGTCGTTTCCATCTTGGCGGCAACCTCGGTCACCGCGAGTTCGCAGGCCCCGTAGCCCTCGTCACAGTAGTCCTCGATGCGGATGCGCTGCTGCCGTGCGTCCTCAATCCGCAGGAACTCCGCCCACTCGTGCTTCCGCTCCTGCGGCAAGGAATCGGCGAGCCGGAACGAAATCATCTGCGTGGTGCCGGGCACATCGAAGTGCGGCAGGTAGCCCCGCGTGTGCCAGCCTCGGAAACCACGCTTTTCCGTCTCGGGGTCAGGCGGGTGATGCCACTTCCGTTTCTGCGCCACGAGCCAACGGATGCAGGCGGGGT
Organism: Limisphaerales bacterium; assembly: GCA_041666725.1. GTDB lineage: Bacteria > Verrucomicrobiota > Verrucomicrobiia > Limisphaerales > SXTU01 > SXTU01. The sequence continues at coordinate 3,559 of JBAYGL010000398.1, read as the reverse complement.
TGGTCATGTTGGTGATGCGGAGATTAGAGCCGGTGTCGAAAGGCCCTGCAAGTGCCCGAGCGCGATGGAGCGCGCACGCCCAAGTCCGCAGCTCCTTTCCTCCTCTCGCTCGCGCCCCTTGCGCGGACGTGGGCGTCCGTGCCCCTGGAGCGCGGACGCCCACGTCCGCAGCCGCATCCCTACCTTCCAGCGCGCCCCACACACGGACGTAGGCGTCCGTGCTCCAGAAGCACGCACACGCCCGCCCGTATCCAACCACTCTCCCTCCGCGCGGCTGCGGACGTGGGCGTCCGCGCTCCGATGAAACACCTCCTCCACGCCGTCTTCCGCAGCTACGCCGAGGTGTTCTTCCTCCAGGGCGGCATCGTGGGCTTCCTCCTCTTTGGCATCACGATGCTCAACGTCCGCGTCGGCATCGCCGGCATCGTGGCGGTGCTGGCGGCCTATGCGTTCGCGCGCGTCATCGGCATGGGCCGCGTCTTCCTCGAATCCGGATTCTACACCTGCAACCCGCTGCTCGTCGGCCTCTCGGTCGGCCACCTGTTTCAGCTCAACGCCCTCGGCCTGTTCTTCTGCGTCGTCGCCGGCGTGCTCACGCTGCTCGTGACCGTGGCGTTGGCGAATGTTTTCGCGACGTTTCTCAAGCTCCCGCTCCTGAGCCTCCCGTTCGTCGTCGTCAGCTCGCTCGTTTACATGGCGTCGCTGCGGTATGGCAACCTCCTCGCCGCGTCTGCGCACCAGCCCGACTGGCTTTCGGACGACCTCGGCCTCCCGCTCGCGCTCGCAGGCTTCTTCAAGGCCTTCGGTTCCCTCCTCTTCACCCCGAGCGTCATCGTCGGTGCGGCGCTGGCGGCGTTGATTCTGTCCCGCTCGCGCATCCTCTTCCTGCTGGCTGCGCTGGGTTACGGAGTCGGGACGACCGTTCGCCACTGGATGCTTGGCTCGGCCGCGAAGGCCTACACCGATCCGCTCAACTTCAACTTCCTGCTCATCGCGATGGCCGTGGGCGGCGTGTTCCTCATTCCGTCGGTGCGCAGTTATTTGCTCGCGGCCATCGCGGTCGCGCTCTCGCCCATCGTGATGGACGCCATCGCGGGCTTCTGGAGCTACTACGGCATACCGGCGTTTACGCTGCCCTTCGCAGTTGTGACGCTCGGCGTCATCTACGTGCTGGGCCTCGTCGGCAGCCCTCTTATCGCGCAACGCATCGGCCTTACGCCGGAGGAGACGCTCGACACGCACCTCGCCAACCGCCTCCGCTATCCCGGCTCCGAGCGCACGTTGCTGCCGCCCTTTGCCGGTGCGTGGACGGTCTGGCAGGGTTTCGACGGCACATGGACTCACAAGGGTGCCTGGCGCTACGCCTACGACTTCGTCATCACCGACACCGACGGCAAGACTCACTCGAACAACGGTGCGAAGCTGGAAGACTACTACTGCTACAACAAACCCGTCCTTTCGCCCGTGCGCGGCCGCATCGTCGCCGCCGTGGATGACTTCCCGGACAGCCCGATCAACGACCCCGACAAGGTCAACAACTGGGGCAACCTCCTCGTCATTGCCGAGCCGCGCGGCTGGCACGTCGAGCTTTCACACTTCGCCTCGAAATCCCTCCGCGTGAAGGTCGGCGACTGGGTCGAGCGCGGTGCCATCCTCGGCCTCTGCGGCAATTCCGGTTACTCGCCGCAGCCGCACATCCACGTCCAGGTTCAGCTCACTGAAACGCCCGGAGCCGCGACCGTTCCCTTCAGCTTCGCCAGTTACGCCGAACACGGCATCGCCCACGCAAACGACCTCCCGAAAGTCGGCGGCAGGGTTGAGGCGCTCTACGTCAACAAGCGTCTCGATTCCGTCACCAACTTCGTCCTCGACGAAGAATACCGCTACGCCGTGAAGCGCCGCGGCCAGCCGCAGCCCGACCTCGTGCTCAAGGTCCGCATGGCCATCGACGGCACGTTCTACTTCGATTCCGGCGAGGGCATGCTCTACTTCGGCCGCTTTGAAGGCACCTACTATGCCTACCGTTGCGACGGCCCGGACCTCCGGCTCCGCGCGCTCTTCCTCGCGTTGCCCCGGATGCCGCTGGCCTGCCGCGACGGTCTTACGTGGCACGACCACGTCCCCGTCGGCCTCATCGCGACGGGCCTGCGCGGCGCGCTCGTCGGCGTGGCGAGTTCCGTCTGGCACCGTTTTGCGCTCGTGGGCGTGACGTCGTTCTTCGTCGGCGAGCACCGCGTGGAAACCAGCGTCAGGTCGCGCGCCCTCGGCGTGAAGCAGACAGGCAGCGTGACCTTCGACCGCAACAAAGCCTTCGCCACCGTCACCTACGGCGACTGGGAACTGACGAGGAGGGACGATGCGAAGTGACCTTCAATCCGTAGGAGACGACGTGAGGAGTCTCACTTCTTTCCCCAAGAAAGTTGGAGTCTCCTCACGTCGTCTCCTACTTGGGGTGGTGGCGTGCTTCGCAGCCACATTTCTTCACAGCCTGCTTCCCATTGTCCACGCCGCTGCGCCAAACGACTACGTAACTTCGCTCCGCCTCGGCTGGTCCGAATATCAAAAGGGCAACCACACGAGCTCTCTAGTCCATTACCGCGCCGCCCAGGCCGCGCAGCCGCGCTCTCTGGAACCCAAACTCGGCCTTCTCCTCCCGCTGCTTGCCGACAAGCAGCTCGCCGCCGCCGAGTCGCTCGCACGCGAAATCCTCCGCGACCACCCGCGCCACTACCTCGCCTCGCTCCGGCTTGCGACCGCGCTGCGACTCCAGGGCAAACTCCGCGCAGCCGACGCCGTGCTCGCCCGCGCGCTGGAGCTTTACCCCAGCGACACCGGCCTGCTCTACGAACGCGGCCTGGTGAAGCGCGCCCAAAAGCAATTCGCCGCCGCGCGCTACTTCCTCGGCCAGGCCGAGCTGCTCGACCCCGACAACGACGCCATCTTCCGCGAGCTGGCGGACCCGAAGCTCTTCTCCGACCTCGCCGAAATCACCGCACCCGCCAGTCCCGGCTTCGCGCGTGGCGTCGGCTTCCGGCTCGGTGAAACGCCCGCGCGGCTCGACGCCACGTTCTACGGCGGCTGGATCGATTACCAGGGCACGCAGGTGAAGGATTCCGCGAAGCTCTGGGGCCTCTCGACCTGGCTCGGCCTCGGCAAGTCCCACGCCGTCGAGACCGCGTTCGACTACATCGAAGTGGACCGCGTGGGCCTGTCGCGCCTGAAGCAGCTCGACCTCACCGCCGCTTACAACAACTTCAGCCTCCCCGGCTGGCGGCTCCGCGCGGGCGCGCACTCGCTTGCCAACGGCGACGCCGCCAGCGACGGCGCGTGGGGCGCGTTCGCCGGGGCCGAGTGGCTTGGCTCTCCCAAGTGGAGCGCGGGTGCCGATGGTTTTTTCACGCGCTACGAAGACTTCGGCACCGGCCTTGAGGTGCTGCAACTCTCGCCGAAATTCGGGCGGATTCTCGCCACGGGCGCGGACTGGACGCTGCGCGCGGACACTCGCGGCTACTGGGTGAACGTGAGCGAGGAGGTCGGTTTCGGACGGCGCAACTTCTTC
>JBAYGL010000397.1:0-5258 GCA_041666725.1 Limisphaerales bacterium | reverse complement strand
ACGCGACGGCCTGATCGATTTCCTTGAGCGTCCTTTCGTCGAAAGCCTCCCAGTTGCCGTCCTTGATCCAGCAACGGTAATCCATGGGCAGCCGGACGAAGTTGAAGCCCAGTTTTGAGATGAGCTGGAAGTCCTCCTCGATGAACGGCGCGTTGCGTCCTGAATTAAATTTTTCGAGAAGGTTGAACCCGCGCCAGCGCGGCAGTTTTTCGGGAGAGGCGGGAGGCAGTTCGCCGGCGCGTGCGGGGCATGCCGCCAGCCAGTGAACGCCAAGGAGGATGGCGATCAGCAATGAGGCGAATTTTGAGGAAGCTGTTTGAAGACGCCAGCCATGACGGGGCGGGGCGATGAGATTCAATGGTTTGGCGTTCACCTCCTGCATCCGCTTCGTGGGATTGCGCTTCATGCCCGCGAACCTACCGTTGCCGGCGGAATCTGTCCATTCGTCGGGATGAGAAGAGCTTTCTGACGGACCGCTGATCGTTTCACAAGCCGCCGGCATGTCCGCAACTTGTGTGGTTGCCGGCAAGCGCCGGAAGCGAAACTGTCAGTCGCCGGGAAAAGATTTCAGACTCTCCGTCCCGCAGAGATGACGCACGGCCCTCATCAGATCGTAGGCTCCGAAAGGCTTGGGCAGGAGAAAGTCCACGCCGTGCGATTCGAGTGTGCGCTTGTCGGGAAGCGTCATGGCGCTTCCAGTGATGAGCAGAACTTTCGCACGGGGTGCCAGCTCGTGGAACTGACGGGCGAGTTCGAGGCCGTTCATGCGGGGCATGTTCAGGTCTGTCACCAGCAGTTCGATGCCGGCGGGAGCATCGGCCATGTGGTCCAGGGCTTCGCAGGGGTCGGCGCAGGTGCACACGTCGGCGACGGAATACTTGCAGAGAACGTGCTGTGCCAGGCTCAAAAGCAGGGATTCATCATCGACGACGAACCAGCGTGGCGCGGCAGGGGCGGGCATGTTCTTCATGGCAGTTCAGTTGTTGAAGTTTCCCGATGCACTGATGCACTCATGCCACACGGGACGCGGCCGGGAAATCGAGCCGTTTCAGTAGGGGAGGGGCAGTAGGGTGAAGGCCGGAGATCAAATCTCGAAGCAGGGTAATTCCTGATGTTGTTTCCCGCCTGATTTTTTTGCAGGGTTCCGCCGTCCATACACCACTCCGCCACAGCCCGGTTGCACGGCGGGGGCAACGATTGTTACGATATAAACAATGAAATTCATCCGACTGCTTTGCACTTTTGCCTGCACCGCCTCGCTGGCCTCCGCCGCTGACAACTGGCCCCAGTTTCGCGGCCCGACCGGCGACGGCCGGTCCACTGCGAAAGGACTGCCCGTAAAGTGGAGTGAGACCGAGAACGTGAAGTGGAAGACACCCATCCACGACAAGGGCTGGTCTTCGCCCGTGATCTGGGGCGACCAGATATGGCTCACCACCGCGACGGACGACGGCAGGGAGCTGTTCGTCCTCACGCTGGACAGGAATTCCGGCAAGGTGATCCGCGACGTGAAGCTCTTCGACGCGACGCAGCCGGAGTTGTGGAAGCGCTACAACAGCTACGCCTCGCCCACACCGGTCATCGAGGAGGGCCGTGTGTATGTGACTTTCGGCGAGGCGGGCACGGCGTGCCTGGACACGAAGTCAGGCAAGGTGCTCTGGGAACGGCGCGATCTTAAGTGCAACCACTACCGCGGGGCCGGCTCCTCGCCGATCCTGCACGGCAACCTGCTGATCCTTCACTTTGACGGTGCGGACCAGCAGTTCGTCGTCGCGATGGACAAGCGGACGGGCAAAGACGTGTGGCGCGTGAAGCGTTCGACGGATTTTCGCGACCTCGAAGCCGACGGCAAGCCAAAGGCCGAGGGCGATCTCCGCAAGGCTTTCAGCACGCCGCAGATCGCAACCATCGAGGGCAGGCCCGTCCTCCTGAGCAACGGCGCGAAGGCGCACTATGGTTACGATCCGCTGACGGGGAAGGAATACTGGCAGGTCGAGAACCAGCCGTTTCATTCCTCGGGTGCGCGGCCGATCTACGGGCACGGCCTGATCTTCTTCGCCACCGGTTTCTCAAAGGGCCAGTTTTTCGCCATCAAGCCGCCGCCCGCGTCCGCTTGGAAGGCGGGCAACATCCTCAACGCCTCGCAGGACGCCGATCCCGTGTCGGGCAGGCCGCAGCTCGTGTGGCGTCTGACGAAGGGCGTGCCGGAAACGCCCTCGCCGATCCTGCATGATGATTTGCTGGTGCTCGTGGACAACAGCGGCTTCGCCAGTGCGGTCGAGGCCCGGACTGGCAAGGTGTTCTGGTCCGAGCGCGTGCTCAAGGCGGTATATGCATCTCCGATTTGCGCCGAAGGCCGTGTGTATGCCTGTGATCGCGATGGCAAGGGCGCGGTGTTCACGGCGGGCCGGGAGTTCAAGCTTCTCGGGGAGAGCAAGCTCGAAGGCTCCATCGAGACCGCGCCCATCGCTGCCGGCAAGGCGCTCTACATTCGGACTTCGAAGGCGCTCTACTGCATCGAGAACTGATCCGCGAGTCCCGGCTCCGACCGTGGTCGCAGGCTTCAGCCTGCGCATCGACCCGCAACCTGAAGGTTGCGACTATCTGGCCGTCGCCGGGTCGTAGTTCAGCCACGGTCCCAGCCAGCGCTCGGCCTCGGTGAGCGGCATGGACTTGCGTTGCGCGAGGTCGGCGACTTGGTCGCGGTCGAGCTTGCCGACGGCGAAGTATTTCGAGTCCGGGTGGCCGAAGTAAAAGCCGCTCACGCTCGCGCCCGGCCACATGGCGAAGCTTTCAGTGAGCGAGATGCCAGCGTTCTTCTCCACGTCGAGGAGCGACCAGAGGAGGCCCTTCTCCGTGTGGTCCGGGCAGGCCTGATAGCCGGGCGCGGGGCGTATGCCGCGATAGGCTTCGTCAATGAGCTGCTGCGTGGTGAGGTTCTCGGTCTTCCCAAAGCCCCACTCGTCGCGCGTGCGCTTGTGCATGAACTCGGCGAACGCCTCCGCGAGCCGGTCGGCGATGGCCTCGATCATGATGGCATTATAGTCGTCGTGAACCTTCTTGTAGGCGTCGGCCAGCGCCTTCGTCTCCGCACCCGCGGTAACCGCGAAACCGCCGAGATAGTCGGGCTGGCCCTTTGGCGCGATGAAGTCGGCGAGGCAATAGTTCGGCAAGCCGTCGGTCTTCTCGGACTGCTGGCGGAGGAAATGGAACGTGGTGCGGACGGTCTGGCGTGACTCGTCGGTGTAAACCTCCACGTCGTCGCCGACGCAGTTCGCCGGGAAAAGCCCATAGACACAGCGCGGCGTGAGCAGCTTCTCGCGGATGACCTTGGCCAGCATCTCCTGCGCGTCGGCGAACAGCTTGCGCGCTTCCTCGCCGTGCTTCTCGTGGTTGAAGATCGCCGGATAGACGCCGCGCAGTTCCCAGGTGTGGAAGAACGGCGTCCAGTCAATGAACTGCGCGATGGTTTCCAAAGACACCGGTAGGAGACGACGTGAGGAGTCTCCATCTGAATTCGCGGCGGACGAAGTGAGACTCCTCACGTCGTCTCCTACAAGGACTCGCACGCCGGTGAACTCGGGCTTGGGCAGGTCATCGAACTTGAGCTTCGGCGCGTTGGCGCGGGCGGCGGCGAGCGACAGGAGCTTGGCGGCCTTGCCTGCGTGCTGTTCGCGGAGGCGCTCGTATTCGGCCCGGTGCTGGCGCACGAATTCCTCCTTGCCGTCCTTGCTCAGGAGGCTCGTCGTCACCGGCACGGCGCGCGAGGCGTCGAGCACGTGGACCACCGGCTGGCTGTAGTGCGGGGCAATCTTGATGGCCGTGTGCGCCTTGCTCGTGGTCGCGCCGCCGACGAGCAGCGGGAGCTTGAAGCCCAGTCGCTCCATCTCGCGGGCGACGTGCTGCATCTCGTCGAGCGACGGCGTGATGAGCCCGCTCAAGCCGATGAGGTCGGCCTTCTCCTCCACCGCGCGGTCGAGAATCTTCTGGCACGGGACCATCACGCCCATGTCGATGACTTCGTAATTGTTACAGGCCAGCACGACACCGACGATGTTCTTGCCGATGTCATGCACGTCGCCCTTCACGGTCGCCAGGATGATTTTGCCCTGAGCTTTCACGGCTTCGCCACGCGCGGCCATCGCGGCCTTCTCGGCCTCCATGAACGGCGTGAGGTAGGCCACGGCCTTCTTCATTACACGTGCGGACTTCACCACCTGCGGGAGGAACATCTTGCCCGCGCCGAACAGGTCGCCGACCACGCCCATGCCGGCCATGAGCGGCCCTTCGATGACCAGCAACGGCCTGCCGAGCTTGGCGCGCGCCTCCTCGGTGTCCTGGTCAATGTGGAGGTCAATGCCCTTCACGAGCGCGTGCGAGAGGCGCTCTTCGACGGTGCCCTTGCGCCACTCTTCCTCGACCTTCTTGTCGCTGGCGGTCGTGCCGGCGCTGGCGGCTTTGAGCTTTTCGCCGTGTGCCACGAGGCGTTCGGTCGCGTCGGGGCGGCGGTTGAGCAAGGCGTCTTCCACCAGCTCCTTCAGCTCCGGCTCGATCTCCTCATACACTTCGAGCATCCCGGCGTTGACGATGCCCATGTCCATGCCCGCCTTGATGGCGTGGTAGAGGAACGCGCTGTGCATCGCCTCGCGCACCGGGTTGTTGCCGCGGAAGCTGAACGAGACGTTCGACACGCCGCCGCTGACCTTGGCGTGCGGGAGGTTCGCCTTGATCCACCGTGTGGCCTCGATGAAGTCCACGGCGTAGTTGTTGTGCTCCTCGATGCCCGTCGCGACGGTGAGGATGTTTGGATCGAAAATGATGTCCTCGGGCGGGATGCCGACTTCATCGACCAGGATGCGGTAGGCACGCTCGCAGATGCGGATCTTCTCCGCGTAAGTCGCCGCCTGGCCGTTCTCGTCGAATGCCATCACGACGACGGCCGCGCCGTATTTCAAAACCTTGCGCGCGTGCTCGCGGAACATCTCCTCGCCGCCCTTGAGCGAGATGGAGTTCACGATGCCCTTGCCCTGAAGGCATTTCAGACCGGCTTCGATGACCTCCCACTTCGAGGAATCCACCATGAAGGGAGCCTTGGCGACTTCCGGTTCGCTGCCGAGGAGTTGAAGGAAGCGCGTCATCGCCGCGACGCCGTCAATCATCCCTTCGTCCATGCAGATATCAATGACGTTGGCCCCGTTCTCGACCTGCTGGCGTGCGATGGCCACCGCCTCGTCGTATTTCCCCTCCTTGATCAACTT
>JBAYGL010000396.1:0-5272 GCA_041666725.1 Limisphaerales bacterium | reverse complement strand
TTTGGCACGCCGGCCTGGCATCCTTACCCTTCCGTGAACCGATGACCCCGGCAAACCTGCCCGGCTGCCAATTCAGCCGGACCCAGTCAACACACACCTCCTGAATGAAAGCTCCCCGCACTGTTCTCCTGTTACATTTCTCCGGCAGGCTTGCCGTCGCACTTGTGTTGTTCGTCACCCTCGCCGTTTCATTTCATGCCGCCGCCGCGGTGAAGCCGAACATCATCCTCATCCTCGCCGACGACATCGGTTATGGCGACCTGTCGTGTCACGGCAATCCCGTTCTCAAAACACCCAACCTCGACCGGCTGCATCGTGAGGGCGCGCGCTTCACCGACTTCCACGTCAGCCCGACGTGCTCGCCCACGCGCGCGGCCCTGCTGACCGGCCGGCATGAGTTCAAGTCCGGCGTCACGCACACGGTGTTCGAACGCGAGCGGCTCAGTCTCAAGGCCACCACGCTCGCGCAGACGCTCCGCTCCGCCGGCTATGGCACCGGCATTTTCGGCAAGTGGCATCTCGGCGACGAGGAGGCATATCAGCCGGGCCGGCGCGGCTTTGACGAGACCTTCATCCACGGCGGCGGGGTCATCGGTGGGTTTCATCCCGGCAGCGGCGGCGACGTGGCGGGCAACAGCTACTTCAACCCCATCGTCCGGCACAACGGCGCGTTCCTCCCGACGAGCGGCTACTGCACCGACGTGTTCTTCGGCCAGGCGCTCAAGTGGATGGAGTCGGTGAAAGGCAGCCGTCCGTTCTTCGCCTACATCCCCTGCAACGCGGCGCACATGCCGCTGGACTGCCCGCCTGAATACGAGCAGCGCTACGCGGGCAAGGTCGCGCCGAATGTTGCGAAGTTCTTCGGCATGATCGCGAACATTGATGACAACGCGGGCCGCTTGCTCGCGAAGCTGGCCGGCTGGGGCATCGAGCGCGACACGCTGGTGATCTTCATGAACGACAACGGCGGCACGGTCGGTGTGAACGTCTTCAACGCCGGGATGCGCGGCAGCAAGGGAATGCCGTTGCTGGGCGGCACGCGGGCTTCGTCGTTCTGGCGCTGGCCCGGCACGTTCGCGCCCGGCGCCCGCCGCCAGCTCGCCGCGCACATGGATGTTTTTCCGACACTTGCCGAACTGGCGGGCGCGAAACTTCCCAAGGACATCGACGGCCGCAGCCTCGTGCCCGCGCTGCGGGATGCGGCGGCGCCGTGGCCGGACCGTTACCTCTTCACCCATGCGGGACGCTGGGATCGGGGCGGAGTCACGGAGGCGAAGTATCAGGGCTGCGCCGTGCGCTGGCGCAACTTCCACGCCGTGATCGATGGCAAGGGCCCGGGCAAGAGCCCGCGCTACACATGGGAACTGTTCGACGTGGAGGCCGATCCGGGCGAGAAGACGGACATCGTCCTCGCGCATCCCGAAATCGTGCGCCGGCTCGATGCCGCTTACGATGCGTGGTGGCAGTCCGTCCAGCCCCACCTCGAAAACGAGAACGCGCCGATCCCGCCGGTGAACGCCTTCAACGCGGCTTACCGGAAACAGTCTGGCAGCACCGGTGCCACCGCGCGCAAGCCATGAGCTGTTGTTCGAATTCAAGAGAGATCCGGGCGGCTGATCTGGTCGAGGAGTCTTGGGTGTTCGATGGCTTGCCACGGCTTCGCCGGCTGCCATGGTGAGCCGGTCATGAACCCCAGCGTCATCCGCCGCCGGACATTCATTCAGCAGGTTGCCCACGTTGGCGCGGCCGGAGCGGCCTGGGCCGGCTGGCCGGCCGGCAGTGACGGGGCGGTTGCCGCACCGGCGGACATCGCGGTCACGCGCGGCAACCGCGTGCATCGCACCGCGCGGGCGGAACTGGAACTCGCCCTGACCGGCCAGTCCTTCGCCGGCAAGATCGAGATCGGGCTGGTGAACGAAACTCCGGCGGCACAGGCGCTGATCCAGCGGGGAGTCATCGCCCTTCACCGGACTCCGGAGGGACAGGATGCGTTTGAGGTCCTCCACCACGAAGGCACCTTGTTTCTACTGGGCACCACTCCACGCGGGATGCTGCACGCGGTCTTCGCCCTGCGGGAGGCGCTCGCGGACGGCGGGCGGCTGGCCGACGGCTTCCGGCTCAACGGCACCTTTCAGTTCCGACAGCGCATTTTTCATCCGCGCTTCAACGCGTGGCCGGGCGACCGGGCTGATGTGCGGTTCATCGCCCATCTGGGAGCGACACACTGTCTGGTCTGTCATGACTGGCAGGGCAACAGGCGCTCGCTGCAAGGCTATGTGACCAGCCCGGTGTTCCCGAACGCCGTGGACGCCCGGGAGGTCGCGCAAAACCACGCCGCGCTCCGCCGCCTGCTCGACGACTGCGCCGACTACGGCCTCGGTGCGATGCTCTGGCTCACCGAGCTGCCGTGCCAGGGCGGGCCGTGGGTGCCGGCGGAGAAGCGGGAGCAGTTCCTGACGCGTTTCCCCGCCGAGGTGTTGAGCGACTCGGGCACCTACGAAGGGCGGGTGCTTTGCTTCGGTCATCCGCGCGTGCAGGAGTTTTACCGCGATCTGCTGCAGAGGTTCTTCGCCGGCTTTCCGGAGATTGAAACCCTCTTTCTCTTCGGCCTCGATTCGGGCGGGGAATTTTGTGACTCCCGGCACTGCCCGCGATGCCGTGGCATGAGCCCGATCGAGCAACGCGACCGGCTGATCCGCTTCCTCATCACGGAAGGCCGGCGTGTGCGGCCCGGCCTGCGCGTCCTGACCACGGGCTGGAAGTGGGACCGCAACGCGGACGAATTCCTCCGCCACCAGGCGGCGCTGCCGGCGGAGGCCGGCGTGTATCTGGCCGCGCAGATGGACGGCTGGCAATGCGAGCGGCAGGCTCACGATCTGCTCAAGGCCACCCGGCGCGTCTGTCGGGAACGCGGCCAGACATTCATCGGCTACGATGACTTTCACTGGGGCGACGACACCGTGCATGGGCTCGGCGACATCCAGGATTTTCCGCTCGGCATCGCGGCAAAAATCCGGCGCTGGCACGCGCTGGAAGCCGATGGTGTCTTCGATCACTGGGGCGGCTTCAACGAGGACCTGTGGTGCAATTCAATCGCCTGCCGTGAGTTTTTCCTGGACCCGCTCGCGGATGCCGGGGCGGTTTGCCGCCGCATCGCCCATCGTCAGTTCGGCCCGCGTGCGGGCGAACTGGCGTTCAACGCCTGGCAGGCGTTGGAACGTGCGCATCGTCTGCTCTCCAACGCCTGCACCTGGTCGCCCCAGCAGTGGCCCGGCTGGTATGGCAGCCGCGGCCAGGCCCCGTTGCCCGGCTCCTTTCCAACGGATGGCCTGCGCGCCAGCAAACTCCCGCCGCGCACGGCGGATGACGGAACGGTTTACAACCCGGCCGACTTCACCGCCGCGCTGCAAGCGGTGGCGGATGCGTGGCGGCAGGCGTTTCCTCACTACGAGGCGGCGGCCCGCCTGCTGAAGCAGGCGGAGGCGGCGGCCGGCGACGCGCCGTTGTTCTACCGCTTCTGGTGGAATGGAAAGCAGGCCATCCCCACGCAACGCGACCATCTTCGCCGCCAGCGGCTGTATGTGGAAAGCATGGCGCTCACCGGCCGTGAAATCGGCCTTCAATTCGGGCTGCACGCGCTCTGGGAAAAACTGGGACATGACGCCGGCGCGTATCGCAAACAGGCCGTCGCGCAACTCCGCGAGGACGTGGTCGCGTGCCGGGATGCTGCGGGCTTTTTTCAAGCGCTTGGCAAGCCGAAGGGCTGGCCGGCCCAATACGAAGCCAAGGCCCGGGGCATCGAGGAATTCCTGAAAGCTGAAAACAGCAGGTAGCGCGCTCGTCTCAAGACGGCAAACCATCAACCGCGAACGACTGACCGTCCGAAACACACAGCCCGATTTTTCCATCATGATACCAGCCACACCGAAAGCAAAACCGACACCATCAACCCAGCTCCCCAAGACGGTTTTCGGCGGCGCTTACATGGCCGGCTGCTCGCGCCGAACCGTGTTGAAGCTGGGAACTGTCGGATTGGCCGGTTTCGCGTTGCCATCCATCGCGCCGGGGGCTGAAAAGAAGGATGCGAACGCCGGCACGGCACGGCATCTCAAACTGACGGGGCTGCTGCACAACGAGGACTGCACGGATTTTTTCGCCCACCAGGATTTCCCGGCGGGAAAAGCCGGCGAGTTGGTGGACCGCTACGTGGACGTGCTGGCCGGAGCCGGAGTGAGCGTGCTCATGTGCAACACCAACGCGCGGCGGACGAACTACCGCAGCAAGGTGTGGGAAGCATTTTGGGATGGCTACGACCCCAGCGGTTCCGACGCCCAGCCGTTTCTCGCGGTCGTGCCGCAAGAGCAACGCAAGGGTTACCGGAGGCTGGTCGGCAACATGCTCGCAACCCACGGCGAGGGGGTGGACTACCCGGCGCGGGTCATCCAGCGGTGCCGCCATCACGGCGTCTCACCGTGGGTTTCGCTGCGCATGAACGACGTCCACTACAACGACGCTCTCGACCACCCGTTTCACAGCGCGCTCTGGCGCAAGCCGGAGTTGTTCCGCCAAGGTCATCCGGGTTATTTCGCCCGTGCATTGGACTTCGCACATGCACAGGTGAGGGACCACTATCGGGCGTTGATCATCGAGACTCTCGAACGCTACGACCTCGCGGGGCTGGAACTGGACTTCATGCGCGAGCCCTACCTTTTCAGCAAGGGCAGGGAACAGGAGGGGCGGCAAATCCTGACCGGGTGGCTGCGGGGCATCCGGACGCTGGTTGACGATGCCGCCAAACGTCGCGGCCACGCGGTGAAGCTGGGCGTGCGCGTCCCCTCTTCCCCCGACACGGCGCTCGGTCTTGGACTCGACGCTCCAGCGTGGGCCAGGGAAGGTCTGGTTGATCTCGTGGTCGCCACGCCACGCTGGTCCACGCTGGAGTTCAATATGCCGCTGGAAAAGTGGCGTGAGCTTCTGGGCGGGCGGGTGACGCTCGCGGGCGGTTTGGAGGTGAATTATCGCCCCGATCCCGCCGCGCCGAATCGCGTGGTGACGCGTGAAGAGGCCACCGGTGCCGCCGTCGCCGTCCTGTCGGGCGGGGCGGATGTGGTTTACCTCTTCAACTTCTTCCAGAGCGGTCACCCGCATTGGCTCATCCCTGAGTATCAGCGCATGCTGAAGTCTTTCTCGTCTCTGGATGAACTGCTGAAGCTGCCGCGTCGTCACGCGGTGACCTACCGCGACATCACCATTCCCGGTGAGACTTACCGCG
>JBAYGL010000395.1:0-5276 GCA_041666725.1 Limisphaerales bacterium | reverse complement strand
GGACACGAATGCTCCCGCTTCGGAAACCTGTTGGACTCCGGCTGTGGCGACGCCGGGAGCAATGGTCGGCACATCCGATCCGCCCATGGAAGGGCAGGGGGGCGGCACCGGCTGCGGCGCGGTTGGCATCATCATCAGTGAAGCCAGCACCGCTGATGCGGTGGTTTGTGAATCCGCCTCCGACGCTTTTGCGCTGCGACGTGACGGGGTTGAGGGCGGTGCTTTTTCCGTTTCACCATCCGGGGAGACTTCCTCGCTCAAGTCGGACAGATGGCTTTCAAAGGATTCGTCGGAACCTGCTGGAAGCTCAGAGGAGATCGGATTGCCGCACGTCTGACCTGTCGCGGTGACACTGCCTTCCCGGGACATTGGCGGGCATGTGATGGCACCGGTCATGCGTCACTTCTTCCCTGTGGGGCTGGCCAGCCGGAGGCGCTCGGAAATGCGGGCGGCACGCTTGGCTTCGTCAGGACTGAGCCTGGCAAGGGTTTCGAGGATCGGAGCGGCCTCGCCCTCCTTCATGAGGTAGAGGATTTTGAACGCGGTCGATTCATCCATCTGCTTGATGATGGTGGCGGCTCCCGCAGGCTCCATGATGGCGTAGGTGCGGCCGAGTTTTTTGAGATTCGCCTGTTCGTCCTCCTTGACCTTTTGCAGCTGTTTCTCGAAGTCCTGCCTCGTCTGCTGAACGCTCTGCCGGGTGCGTTCCAGCTCCTGTCGTTCCGATTTCAAGCGGGAATCCAGCTCGTTCAATTCCGTTGCGCGCTGGGCGAGCGCGGCTTTTTCCTTTTGCAGGTCGGCGATGAGCTGGTCCACCTCGGGGTTGAAAAATGTCCACGAGGGACCGGCCGGCTGTTTGGGCTGCGAGCCTTCGTCCTCCGCTGCGGCGGCATGAGGGGCGGGCAGCCAGGCCGGGCTGGACCGCTTCAACAGGAAGCCCGTCGTGCCGAGGAACGTCAGGCCGCCTGTCAATATCGCGACCAGCGGGGATTGGAGGAAGTTGGACATGGGAGGTTAGGGTTCAGGGCTGGCGGCGGTTGTGCCGCTGCGTGGCCAGCTCGTCGAGGTTTGCCTGTTCTTCGCGGTTCGATGAGTGCTCGTGCTCTTCGCGCTGGCGCGTCCGCAGCCGCTCCAGCACTTCGCAATTGCGGCGCGCCGTGAGCATCTGATCGCGCATGTTGGAGGCGGCCTCCCGCGCCGCGGACTGCGCGGCAACGCGGCGTTCGGTTTCAATCTTCAGGAGCGAGGCGCTGCGGCGCATCTGCTCAAAGTCTCCGGCGGCACCTCCGGTTTTCGCAAAATCCCGGCGTGTGTCCTCCCAGCGGGAGTGTTCCTTTTCGGCGTGCTGCCGGGCTTCTTCCGCCTGGCGCTGGGCGTGAACGGCCTGTGCGAAGCGGCTGACGGCTTCGTTAGCGCGCTGTTCGCGGAAGCGCAGCACGGCATTGAGTCGGAAGGCGAAGGGTTTCATCGGCTCTTGGCGGCAACAGTTTTGGCTGCGGCACCCGCCACGGCGGCCTGGGCCAGCAGCGGCCAGCTTGCGGCGGCGGAAAAACCTTCGGCGACGCCCTGGCGGAGAAAGGCGCGCAGCGGATCCCGCACCTGGATCGCGTGGTCCAGCACCGGGTTGGCCCCGGCCTGATACGCGCCCAGCGTGATCAAGTCCTGGTTCTGCCGGTAGAGTGAGAGCGCCTCGCGGGCCTGGCCTGCGAGCTGCAGCTGATCCGGCGTGCAGAGATCGCGCGTGAGACGGCTGACGCTGGCGAGCACGTCAACCGCCGGATAATGGTTCTGCATCGCCAGTTCCCGGCTCAACACAATGTGCCCGTCCAAAATGCCGCGCACCGCGTCGGCGATGGGTTCGTTCATGTCATCGCCTTCCACCAAGACGGTGAAGAAGCCGGTCATCGTGCCCGTCGCGCTGGAGCCGGCCCGTTCCAGCAACTGCGGCAGCATCGAAAAAACGGAAGGCGTGTAGCCCCGGGTCGCAGGCGGCTCTCCGACAGCCAGCCCGATTTCGCGCTGGGCCATCGCAAAGCGGGTGATGGAATCCATCATCAGGAGCACGTTGCGGCCCGAGTCGCGGAAGTGTTCGGCCATCGCCATGGCGACGAAC
The DNA here is from genome assembly GCA_041666725.1 of Limisphaerales bacterium. GTDB lineage: Bacteria > Verrucomicrobiota > Verrucomicrobiia > Limisphaerales > SXTU01 > SXTU01. The sequence continues at coordinate 3,163 of JBAYGL010000395.1, read as the reverse complement.
GCGGCCTTCAGGCGCACCAGGGGCGGTTCGTCGGACGTGGCGACCACGACGACGGATTTGCGGCGGCCCGCCTCGTCCAGATCGCGTTCGATGAACTCGCGCACCTCACGGCCGCGTTCGCCGACCAGCGCGATGACGTTCACATCTGCGTCGGAGCGGCTCGCCATCATGCCCAGCAAGGTTGATTTGCCCACGCCGCTGCCGGCGAAGATGCCCAGACGCTGGCCGCGTCCGCATGTGGTGAAGGTGTCGATGGCCTTGATGCCCGTCTGGAACTGGGTGCGGATGCGCTCGCGGTGCAGGGGATGCGGCGGCGCCTGCATGACGGGCACGCGCTGGCGGCATTGAAGCGGGCCGAGATTGTCCATCGGACGGCCCAGGCCATCCACTACGCGGCCCAAAAGATGATCATCCGCCGCCACGCGCAACGGCTCGCCCAGCGCCACGACCTCGCTGCCGGGGTGAATGCCCTGCAGGCGTCCCAGGGGCATGAGCTGGACACGGTGGTTGTGAAAACCCACGACCTCCGCAAGCGTGCTGCCATCGTGCCGGGCGGATTCAATGCGGCAGAGCTCTCCCATCGCCGCGAGAGGGCCTTCGGATTCGATGACCAGTCCGGTGAGCTGCACCACGCGCCCCCGCGATTCCATCACGCGCGCCTGCCGGACCTGCTGGGTCAGGTGCCCGAAGAGCCCGAGGCTTGTGGCGGTTTCGGTGGGGGGAGTCATGCGAGCAGGGTTTGGCGAAGCTGGTCGAACTTGGCTTCAAGCCGGGCATCCAGGGAGCCGAAGTTGGTTTCCAACATGCAGCCTCCGCGGGTGACCTGGGGCGCGGCCCGGAAACGCAGGTGTTCTCCGGCGCAGGCGGCCAGACCCGGTCCGTCGTTTGTGCGCTGGAGCAGCTCCAGATCCTCGGGATGCAGCAGGACCGTGATCTCGGTCGCGCCCTCGACGTGCGTCACGGCTTCGCGCACCACGGCGGCGATCACGGTCCGGGAAAACGGAGCGCCGGCCAGTATTTTTTCCATCGCGGCCAGGGTCAGCTCCACCATGGCATGTTCGCCGCGACGGGCCGCGTCGGGTGCGGCCTGGCGCAGGGCGGTCAGGACGCCCTGCTGGAGGGCCAGCACTTCGCCCCGTTGCTGCACGAGCTGCTCGCTCAGCGCGCGTTCGGCATCGCGCCGCCCGCGCTCGTAGTTCTCCTCCGCCGTCTGCTGGAGCAGGCGCGCCGTCTGCGCGGCTTCCCGTTCGGAGCAAATCCGGACCTCGCGCAGGGGAACCCGGCAGCGGATTGGTTCAGGCTGGCACTGCATCGCGTTTGACTTCGTTTCCGGCGTCGATCTCGATCTGGCCCTCGGTCTCGAGGCGGCGCACGACCTCGATGATCCGCAGCTGCGCGGCTTCGATGTCCCGCAGCTTGAGCGGCCCCATGAACGTCATCTCCTCGTTGACGGCCTCGGCGGCGCGCTTGGAGATGCACCCCAGCAGCGCGGTCTTGACGTTGTCGCTCGCGGTCTTGAGCGCCACCGCGAGGTCGCGCATGTCCACGTCGCGGAGAACCTTCTGGAGGGCGGTCTGATCGAGGGTGGCCACGTCCTCGAAGGTGAACATCTTCTGGCGAATGGCCTGTCCCAGCTCGGGGCTGCGCTCCTCCATGGAGGCAAGGATGGTCTTGCTCAGGTTGCGGTCCATGGCGTTGAGGAGGCTGGCGGCCATTTTGACGCCGCCGGTCTGGTTGAAGGCGCGGGTTTGTTTCGTGCCCATCTTGCCGTTGAGGATCTCGACGACCTTCTCAACGATCTCGATCGGGGTCGGGGCCAGGTTGGCCAGCCGTTCGACGACCTGCTCCCGGACGTCGGGTCTCAGCTGGGTGATGACCTGCGAGGCCTTTTCCGGTGAGAGGTAGCTGATGATCAGCGCGACGGTCTGGGGCTGCTCGTTCTTGAGCAGGTTGCAGAGCTGGCGGGCCTCGAGGTCCACGATGCTCTGCATGGCGTTGACCGGCGCGCGCACGGGGGAAACGCGACCGATGACGTTGCTGGCCTTGTATTGGCCGACCGCCTTGCTCAGGACGTTGGAGGCGTAATCCACGCCGCCGCGGATCGCGGTGCCCGCGTGCAGGGCCACGTCGGTAAATTCGCGGAGGAGTTCCTGTTGGATCTCCATGCTGATCATTGTCAGCTTCGCCATTTCGGCGCTCACCGCCTCGATTTCCTCCTCGTTCATGTTGCGGAGGAGTTCGGCGGCGCTTTCCTCGCCGAGGACGATGAGAAGCGCGGCGAGCTTCTGAGGCTTGGTCAGGCGCGCGTAGTCTGCCGCGTTCTGGGGGGAGATTTCAGCTGAGGCGGCCATGGGATTATTTGGATTTGGGTGTGATCCCGCGCGTCATCCAGTGGCGGATGGCCTGGGACATGTTGCCGGGGTTTTCACGAACGAGCTGGTTCAACACGTCAACGGTGACGACGGGCTGCAAATCATCGTGGTGTGAGTGACCGTTGCCGTTTCCGTTGTGGTGGCCGTTGCCATTTCCATTGCCGTTGCCGTTGCCGTTGAGGGCGAATTCACCCAGGGGGATTCCAATCGGGATGCTTTCTGTGGGCGTGCGCTGCCAGGCGCGCCAGAAGGCGAGCAGGGCCATGCAGGCCAGCGCGGGGAGGACGATCTGGCGTCCGAGATTCACCCAGTATTCGCGCTGCTCGTGCAATTCCACCTGACGGGTGACTTCCTGCGCCGGCTGGTCGTTGAAGGCCATTTCCTCGAGGGTGATTTCATCCCGGCGGGCCGGGTCGGCGTTCTCCTGGATGCCGACGGCGCTCTGGACGATGCGCTTGAGTTTCTGGATTTCCTCGGGCGTGCGGGGCTGGGCGACGCGGTTGGTGCCGGTGCCGGTCATGCGGGCCGCGACAAACACGGCGACCGACACACGCCGCAGGCTGCCGGCGGTCTGGGTCAGGGTGCTGGTGCTCTTGTTGATTTCGTATTGGACGTTGTTGACCTTTTTACGGGTGTTGTTCTTCCCGCTGGCCAGGGCGGTCGGCGCATTGGTTTCACTGGAGGCGTTGGCGCTCATGCCCGGCGCACCGCCCTGCGTGCCCGGGGTTGTGGATTCGGTGTTTTCGTCCGTAAGGGTGGAGGTGCGCAGAACCTGGCCTTCGGGGTCGTAT
>JBAYGL010000394.1:0-5305 GCA_041666725.1 Limisphaerales bacterium | reverse complement strand
TATCCTTCGCCGTGGAGGAACGGCACTGGTTTGCCGTCACCGGGATCCATCAGCACGATGTCGTCGGGATGAGTTTCGCTCCACCACTTCGGCGCGTGCAGGTAAAGACGCGGGAAAAAGTAAGCGCGCGGGTTGGCTTGCAGGAGCATCATCACGCGCTGGTCAAACTCGGCATAGTCGAACTGTCCGGGAGCCACCCAGACGGTTTTTGAGAGTCCGTAACCGGCCTCGGTGGGTGTGCCGCAGAACGTGAAGAGATCAAGGCCGGCCCGGGTGAAATCGCCGAACACTTCGGAGGTTGGACGATACGTGGCCCACGCCATGCCATTGTGCGGCGCGCCGTTGATGAACAATGTCGGCGTGCCGTTGTGGTTTTTGACCTGCGCGATGGTTTCGGCGGTCTTGCGCTGCTGAATCGTTACGGTGCGAAGTGCCTCGTCCGCACCCCTTCCATCCCGCCGGACGCGCGCCTCTCCCAACTCCAACGCCACCGACATCTTTCCACCGAACACGTATTCGGGCACGCGCAGCTCCAGCCGGTCGAGCTGCACTCTCTGGCCGGGCACGATCTTCGAGAGGGGCGTTGTCAGCAGCAGCGGCAGGCGCAGCACAACCTCCCCTCCGCGATGGAATGCGAGCGAAGCGCCTTCTTCCTGGCACGGCTTGTCGAGATTGAACCCCAACCGCGCCGTGAAACTCTGGCCCGCGCGAAGGTTGGCTGGCAGATCGAACTCGTGGATCGTCGCGACCGGCCGGTCAGGACGAACGATCTCGATGCGCTCGACTTTCAGATGATATTCAACCCCCGGTCGCACGCCGAAAGCGATGAGTGCGAAATGGTCCAGCGGAAAGTCCAGCTTGCCGTTTGCATCCCGCGACCAAGAGGCTGCCTGCCACTGCTCGCGCGGGAATTCGATCCATCGCCAATCGCCGCCGCGCACCAGTGGAATTCTGCCAGCCGTCCATTCCGCGCCGCCAGCGTCACGCACTTTCACGGCAAGATCGAAGGGCTCGCCCTCGTTCTTGACCCGCACCCGGATGGCGTCGAAACGCCGCGCGATCGGCTTGACGAGAAAGATGTCGTTGAAGCCGATGCCGCGCGAGACAAAGCGCCATTGAAGCGCGGCCGGGCCATCCGCAGCCACCAGCTCACTCAGCGAAAACTCTCGCTTCAGCCGTTCGTCGTCCCGTGCAGTGCTCCAGTCGCTAGGGGTGGCCCCATCGAAAAGCGTCTCTGTCTCCAGCGCCAAAGTCGCACTGGATGTAAGGAGCAAAACAGTCAGAAGAACAACTAGTCCAGGGTTCATGGTTGGTCCTTCGCATTACACCGCGCGGCAGTCACCGGCGACGGCGGGCAGCAACGGCAGGTTCCACGTGCCGAGGTTCTCGAATGTGCCGGTCGCCGGATGGCAGACGCGTGCTGCCAGCCGTCCGTTCACGACGAGCGCGCGGAAATCCCATTTGCCCTCCTTCACGCCCGGCAAGTCGGCCTGCCACAGCCGATCGCCGTCACGCTTCCAGTTGGTCACCAGCTTGCCGCCATAGAACGTCACCTTGCCGGCAGATTCCGCCTCGATGGTCAAACCGTTGTCCCGCGCGTCCAACGCAAGCGGCTGCTCCAGAAAAAACTCGCCCGGCATCACAACGATGCGGCGTGGCTCGGTCCCGGCTTTCCTCGCCGCATCGCGCGCGGCCTCCAGTGTGGCGAGAGGTTTCTCCTTCGTGCCGGCGTTGATGTCGTTGCCACCGGGAGCGACGTGGAATGTGGCGGAACCCGCCGGGCCGACCGCCAGCAACAGCGCGGAACAGATGGAAAGGATGCTTTTCATTATTTCTCCAAAAGCAGCCCCGAGTATCCGGCCGGAAGCACGACGCGCCCATTCCAGAACGCGGGCACGTTCGGATTCGCGTTGAGTTTGATTTTCTTCAGAAGCCTGGGATTCGCCTTGTTGGAAAAATCGTAGATATGGCAGTTCTTGAACATTCTGTTCGCGACGGCGACCTTGCCTGTCAATTGGTCAACATTCACCTGTCCCTCCCATTCCGATTTAGGAAAGATTGAGCGGCTGATGGCCGAATCGTCAGGAATGTCGGCGCACAATTCCCCCTGACCGGGGAACGCGAGCCTTTTCATTTCGCGCGTGGGAACGGGTTTTTCCGGGTCCAAGAATGCGTATCCGCAACAGCGCATGACGAGAAATTCGTCACCGAACGCGGCGATGGTCCCTGTCTGAGAGCAGAGGGGAAATTTGTCGTGCCACACGAGCTTTTTGGAGTTGTCTTTCAGGTCGAAGATTTGCAGCCCCCCAAAAGTGCGGGACAGTCCAAAATAGCGTTTCTTCACGAGGTTTTGCCCCGCGTAGTTGTTGTAGAGAAGTCCCTCGCCGAGTTCGTCGCCGATGATCTTTGGCTGGGAGGGATTTGAGAAATCAACAAAATGGATCCGCGGAGTCGCGCAGCTTGCGGGAACGACGTCGCACCCGTCGAACGCCCAGAGGAACTGGACGAAGTTGAAGCTCTTGTCGAGAACGGCGAGCCTTCCGATTTCCTCAAGTTTCGTGTCGGAAGCCATCTTGTAAACGCCGATGCCGTTCTGTCCCTCGGCGACATACAGCCGGTCGCCTGAACGCTTGACGTCGGCGGCGTATCGGATGTCTGACCTGCCGATTTGGGCAATGCCCTTTTCGGAGAGCCGGTAGATTTTAACGCCGTCCCAGACGTTCGCGGTGTAGGCGATGTCGCCCTTGATTGCGACGGCTCTGGTGGGGTTGGAAAGCTCCGCCCCCGAGGTGTAAAACCCTGTTTCATTCGCATCGAAGCGATCACCGGGAAGCTTGGGAAGCGCACCGAAATCGCGGGATTCCCTTCTGGCGATTTCCGGGAGGTCCGCCACGTAGATTCCCGTGTAGTTACCCGAAATGTAGAGCACGCCGTCGCCCACGGCGATCGAGGAAACGGGATCTCCCTGCGGAATTCCAGGATCCACGATCTGCTTGAAAGGAACGGCGGTCTTGGGATTCTCAGGGTCTCTCTTGGGGAGAATCAGGTTGCCGAGAATCTTCGGCTTCTTGAGGTCGGAAACGTCCACGAGGAACACTCCGTTGACGGTGTCGGAAGCGAAACAGTAATTGCCGGAGATGCGGGGCGTCCAGTAGTCACAAGGCCCGAAATAAATGTCTGGAAATGAGATTCGCGACAGTTTGACGGGCTTGAGAGGATCGGAAACGTCGAAGATGTCGAGGCCGTGCCCCGCGCCGTGGCGCAATTCGGGAGGGCCGCTTTTCTTGTGCTGGCCCGTGGACGCAAAAAGAATATTTCCGCGCATGCACATGCCGTCGCCATAGCCGTCGAGGGACATTTTTGAAACCACCCTCGGGGCGAGCAAGTTCGAGACGTCTATCACGGTGATTTCCCCGCCCGCCCAGTCTCCGCTCACGAGCAGGCCGTTGCGATAAAAGACCGACTGCGATTCGTCGGTTCTCAGGGACGAAAGATGTTTCATCTTGGCGGGGTCGGAAACGTCAACGCACTGGATGCCGAATACCCGGTGCCCGAGGAACGCCACATCGCCCGCGACATCGAGACCGGTCGCCATTTCGACGCCGTCGAAGTTCGATAGGATTCTTGGGTTCTTGTCATCGGAGACATCAACCGCCCACAGGCCGCACTGGCGCGACGACAGAAACACCGTCTTGCCGCTGACCCGCAACTGGCGGACATTGCCCATGCCGCCGACATGCCCGAGGCGCTTTGGATTCCTGGGATCTGAAATGTCGAAAACCGACAGCCCGCGGTCTTCGAGCGCATAGAGTCTTCCGTCGGCAGCTTCGAGCGACATTGTCCCCGCTGTTCCCGGGATTTTTCGGAACGCAATGGGTTTGCCGAAACGCGCCTCGCTGTGGGCGTTGATAATTGTTCCGTCAGGCGCCGCGGCCGATGAAACCGCAGCCGCGCATATCAATAACAGCAAAGATTTCATGACAATCCTCATGCGTCTGCCGCCGCGCGGTTGAATCTGACACATCACGCCGCGCGTGATCCATTCCAGCGAAGTCCTGGCCTGTTGCTGGTTCAAGGGCAGCGTGTCCGCAGTCAACGCAAGTGTCGCCGCGCCTACAACCGACAATCGGATCGTTTTCATCGTGTTCCTCGCCGTCTGTCTATGGTTGCTTTGCAGGCACAATCGCATACGCATGCGGAACCGGCCTGCGGCTTGCCAGCGCCACTTGCTCATGCGCCACCACCTGCTTGCGAAGCTCACCATACTGCGGCCACTTCTTGATGTAGTTGAGCGCCATCGCCGCGCTGTATTCCGACTTGTTCTTGAAGCTGTCGTAATGCGCCTGCACCGCGGCTGGATCGTCGGGATTGATCTTGTAATAGCTCTGCATCCAGCGCCGCGTGTTCATCAAGCTGCACGCCTGCGACTCCGCATCACGCCGCTGTGCGTTGAATCGGGCGACGGTCTGCGCCTGTTTGAATTGCGGGGTCGCCTCGTTGAAGGCGAGATTGACCCCGCGCTCCAAGTCCTGCGCGGAATGTCGCCCCACGACCACGCCATCGATCTTCAGCTCGTAGTTGCCAGCCGCCAAACCACGCACCGATAGAATCTCCTGATTCAAATCCTTCTCAAACGACACCAGTCCCAGCACCGTCCCGCCCGCAGGGTCAATCGGGAACGGCAGCGCCTTTTCCAGCAGCGTGAAACTCACGCCGCCATCCCGCTTCGCCACCGCGGTCACCTCAGCGTTGACGCTCTCCGTTGCACGCCCCGCCACGGCGTCCACGGCCACTTTCGAGACGACCGATGGCGCGCCCTGCGTTTTCAGAAACAGCCACGCCATCATCAGGTGACCCGGTGCTCCTGGATGCACGCGATCGGTGCCGACGATGGTCCACTTCGGGTCTTTCTTCTGTTGTTCCAAATTGAGCGAGGTCATTGGTCCGTGGAAATCGACCACCGTGCCATCGTTCTTAGCCGCCAGTTCCCGCACGAATTCTGCGCAACGGCCAAGGCCGTCGTTGCAGCCCGGCTGGTTGTTGTCCTTGTCGAGCACCACGGTCTGGTCGAACGGCGACGGCGTGATGAACAGCAATTTCGGGTTGCCGGCCTCGGCGCGGATGCGGCTGACGACTGTCCCCATGTTCACCTTGTAGCCGTTGAGGGCTTGTTGTTGCGCCGCCTTTCTCTTGTCGTCCGGGTCGGCAACGTAAGCTCCGCGGTTCACGTCGTTCATACCGAACATGATCGCGACCGAGGTTGGTTTCCTGGCGATGACATCTTCCTGCAGCCGCTTAAGCGAAC
>JBAYGL010000393.1:0-5332 GCA_041666725.1 Limisphaerales bacterium | reverse complement strand
TGAACTCGGCAACGCAACCAAGCTCGACGCCGACAAGCTCCGCGCCAGCTTCGCGACCGAGGAAAACCTGATGGCCCACCTGCTCGGTCGCGCGCCAAACGCCGACGAAATCACCACGTGCAAGGACTCCCGCGCCCCGCTGGCGTTGTTGCTGGCCTCGCCGGGGTTTCAGAGGTGTTGAACCGCACTGACATGAGTTGCTTCACTTTGCTCTCGGTCGTATTTGGCTTCGGCGGTGGCGAGCAGAATGCTCCGCGCCTCCCGCTGGCGGACTATGTCGCCGCGCTCGCTCTAGCCCTGATGGCCACTGCAATTCTCCTGAACGCTATTCTTCAATTCCGAGCTGGCAGATGCTGTTGGCGTTGGGGGAAGCGGGGCAGCGGACCGGCGATGTCCAACTTTGCTGCGCTAGTATGGGTGGTTTCCTTAAGCCTCATGTTCTTTGGCGCGGCCTTCGATCTCTGGTCTCGTGCGAGAGGCAACCAGCATCCAGCCTCAGTGTTTCCCAAGCTCGCCGGTTGGGGCTTTGGCGCAATTACCGTTGCGCTCGCCTGGGATTTTTGGAAGAGCCGTAAGACCTGACGGGCTTGGAGATGCATTCTCAACCATGAGCACTCAAGCCTCCCTCACCGGCAAAGGCGTGTCTTTGAATCCCAACGGGATTCCGGCCTCCAGCCCAGGGTTGCGAGGCACGAGCTACCCTGGGAACACGTCGCCAAACACCGCCCAACCCCAACGGGGTTGCGGCCTGTCCGCTGCACGCGCCACAACCCCGTTGGGGTTGTCGTCCTCGGCCCGGTTTTCCCAAGGTAGGTGCTTCGCCCCAACCTTGGGCTTTGCGCCGGAATCCCGTTGGGATTCGCGCCACGGGGCGTCCCTGGTTCCCCGTCCCCATCCGTGTTCATCCGTGTCCATCTGTGGTTAAATTCCCATGAGCACCCAAGCCTCCCTCACCGGCAACGGCGACAGTCTCAAGACGCTCGTCGTCGTGTTCCTGCGCGGCGGCGCGGACGGCTTGAACATGGTCGCCCCCACGCACGACGACGGCTATTACCGCGCCCGTCCCCGCATCGCCATCAAGGCCGAGGACGCCACGAAGCTCGACGGCAATTTCGGACTCAACCCGATTCTCAAGGACCTCGCCACGCCCTATCACGACGGCGCGCTCGCGGTGGTTCACGCCGCCGGGTCGGAAGATTCCACGCGGTCGCACTTCGAGGCGCAGGACTTGATGGAGCGCGCGGGTGACGTGGCCGGTGGCTGGCTGGGGCGCTACCTGCGATTCCGGGGTGCGACGACCTCCGGCGCGCTCTCGGCCATCGCCGTGAGCCGCGCGCTGCCCGAGAGCCTGCGCGGCGCGCCCGCCGCCACGGTGATGCGGTCGCTGGAGGAGTTCACGCTCGGCAAAGGCGGCATCCAGTTGCAGGACAGCCTGGAGAAACTCTACGCGAAGGAGCACGACGCCCTCGGCGCATCCGCGCGCGACACGCTCGAAGCCTTGCGGCGCATCGAGCGCCTGCGCAACACGGCTTACTCCCCGGCCCACGGCGCGAACTACGAGCGCGACGACTTTTCTCAGGGCATGAAGCAGGTCGCCCGGCTCACCAAGGCGCGAGTCGGCCTCGAAGCCGTGTCGCTGGACATCGGCGGCTGGGACTCGCACATCACGCAGAGCGCGATCATGGATCCGCAGATGCGGCGCTTGAACGGCGGCCTCAGCGCGTTCTACCGCGACATGGGCAGGGCGATGGCGCACGTCACCGTGGTGGTGATGACGGAGTTTGGCCGGCGGCTGGGCGAGAACTCCGCGTTCGGCACCGACCACGGGCGCGGCAGCGTGATGTTCCTGATGGGCGGCGGCGTGAAGGGCGGTCGCGTGCTGGCCAAATGGCCCGGCCTGACCAACGACGGTCTCGAAGGCCCCGGTGATCTCCCCGTGACCATCAACTACCGCGACGTGCTCGCACCGATCTTGCAGCGGCATCAACCGGCCACCGATCTCGCGAAGGTCTTCCCCGCCTACACGCTCCAGCCGCAGAACATTTACGGCTGAACCGAAACGATGCAGTTGGAGCGACAGGAGCGCGGCATTCATGCCGCAGGGACGAGCGGCCAGCCGCAGCGTGCGTTCGTTCCGACACTTCTCATCCGCCCACATCTTTGGGTTTCCTCCAGTCGGACCGGGGAGATGCCGGTCCAACCCCAGGCCAGCCCACGCTTCTGCGGCATGAATGCCGCGCCTGCTGCATCGTTCCGGCTGAGGCCTGTCCGACCGTTCATTTTCCAAACACGCCGCGGAACAGGTGCATCAGGCCGCGCGACTTCTCCGCGCCGACCTCGGGATCGGCGGACTTGCGATGCGTCCGGCGGGCTTCCAGATCGTATTGCGCCACGAGCCCGACGGTGTGCGCGCCGCGCCCGTTGCTGCGGATCGCGTCCACGCCATACGCGTAGCCGAGCGTGATTTCCCAGACCTTGTCGGGCGAGGTGTAGCCCAGCCCGCCGCCCAGTCCCGAGTGCCAGTCGCCCGGCTGCGACATGCCGCTGACGTAATCCACCACCGCCGTGGCCGCGTAGCCGGTCAGGTTCCAACGCTTTCTGGCATCGATGGGCATGGTGTATTGCCCGCCCAAAAGCGCGAACTGCCGCGCGGTGATTTCCTGAAAGTAATAGCCGGGAATGCTGAGGGGAAATTCCGCCGACATCGGCAGCGCCGAGCCGAGCTTGTAACCGCCAAGGCGGTCCGCCCCAAGGCTCGTGCCGGTGGTGAGGTTCACTGAGAAAAAATCGCCGCGCTCAGGCAGCGTGTAGGCCAGCAGCGCACGCGCCCAGAACTGGTGTGTTTGCGGCTCGATCACGCGGTCCCCGGCCAGCCCGTAGCGCCCGCCGTTCCTGCGGAAGCTGCCTTCATACCATGTGGACAGCTCCATCGCCGCGTTCGGCGTCAGCAGCGGCTCGCGTCCGCCCCAGCGCAACCCGGCCCGTGCGCGAAACGAGCCGGTGTCCGCCGGCAGCGCGAAGGCCGGGCTGGTCCGGCTGGTGCCGTCGTATTCCGTGTAGTGCAGCGCGCCCCGCACGATGCCGTTGAGGGGAATCTGCGCCCCGGGATTGAACAGGTGGTAGATGCTCGAAGACAGTTCGCCACCGTTGCCATCGAACGATTCCTCCTTGAGGAAGCGGCCGCCGCGCACCTCGGAATGGCTGTCGGCAAAACCGCCGCCCGCCGCGCCGACCGCCAGATCCGTCTGCGGCCCGAGCGCCCCACGGAAGGCCAGTTCGCCGTCCAGATAGACCGGCGCAACCGCCAGCCGGAGCGTCTGCCCCTCGCGCGGCCATTCCGGCAGATTCAGATAGTAGAAGGCGTAGCCCGCCACCGGCCCGAGACCTCGCAGCGACTGATGGTAACCCAGCTCGATGAGCTGGCGCTTGTCGGGATCCACCTGTGCGTGAGAGCAGGCGGGCATGAGCACACCGGCACAGAAGAGGAACCGCACCAGTGGCCTTGGAAACTTCACGCGCCCTGTGTAGGCATGGAGAACGCGGGGGGCAAGCGGAAACCCGCCGCAGACATGGCGACACCCGCCGCTCCGCGCCCTCAGTCGAGGCGCTTCACCTTGAAGCTGCGGAACTCGACGGGATCGTTGTGGCCGGCGAAGCCGATGTGGCCCTTGCGAGCGTCGAGTCCCTTCGGCAGGTGGGCGATCTGGCTGCGGTCGAAGGTGTCGATGTCCACGTCGAGGATCTTGGTGCCGTTGAGGGTGACCTTGATCTTCTGGCCGCGCACTTCGATTTCCTCGAAGTTCCACTCGCCCACGGGGCGGAGGTATCCGTGCTTCGCACCGACGCAGTAATAGAGCGAGCCGTGGTATTGATACGGCAGCAACGGGTGATCCTTGTGCGCCGCGTTGTAGCCGTCGCTGTCGAGCACCTGGATTTCCAGGCCGTCCGAGGCCGAGTGACCGCCGGGCGGGGTGCGGAGGGCGATGCCGTTGTTGCCGGCGGTTGGCAGCTTGAACTCGACGCGGATGATGCCGTTTTCGAATTCGTCCTTCGTGAGCAGGTCGCCGCCCTTGCCGGGCTTGCAGACGACGGAGCCGTTCTTCACCTCATAGCTGTCCACGGCACCCTGCCAGTTGCTCAGGTCCCTGCCATTGATTTGCTCCACAAACCCATGGGCGTCGCGTGAGGCGAGCTCCTGGTTCGCCTCCGCTGCGGGAATCTCGCGGATGAAGAGGTTGCGCCAGCGGATGGCGCTGCCGTGGGTCTGAAGCTGGATGGGGCCCTTCGGGAAGGCGGGGTCTTTCATCCAGCCGTTCGGGAGTTTTTCCGCCTTCTTCTCAGCGGCGGCGGGCTTCACCCAGGCGATGTAGCCGGCCTTCTTGTTTGCGAAGAAATTCTCCAGCACCGCGTTGTCCACCACGGTCTCGCCGTTGAAGACCACCGTGACGCGTTCGCCGATCATGCGAATCTTGAAGCTGTTCCATTCGCCGAACGGCCTGTCCATTTTCCTGGACGGATCCTTGCCAGGCGCACCCTTGCTGTTGTTCCACAAGCCGCCGGACCCCTTGTCCTGGCCGAGCCCGCGCGGGTCGCCCTGGGTGGAATCCCATATCTGCACCTGCGGAAGGCCGCGCAGATACACGCCGCTGTCGCCCTCGGGCAGGGCGTTGTATTCGAGCATCAGCTCAAAGTCACCGTAGTCCTTGTCCGTGGTGAGGTAGAGGCCGCGGCCGTCGTTGACGATCTCGCCGTTCTCCACCTTCCAATGCGCGTTGATGTGCTCGGGGCCCTGCTTGCCGACGGGCAGTCCACCTTCGACGGACTTCTTTTTGTAGGCGGCCAGTTCCTCGGGCGACATCTTCCACAACCCGGTGGGATCGGCCGTGCTCCAGCCATACCAGCCCGAGAGGTCCTTGCCGTTGAAGAGCGGGGTGAAGCCGGCGGGCGGCACGTTGCTGGCGGAAAACGCGGGCAAGGCGGCCAGCGCAACAAGGGTGAGGATGTGGTGGAGCTTCATGTTGTTTGTCGGCCGGATTGTTAGTGAAAGCGCTATGCGTGGCAACCTCTTCAGAGCCTGCCTGCTGACACGAACAGTCCACGCCCATAAAATACGAACACCGGACGACACCTTGCGGCATCGTCCGGCGGCCTGCGCCAGGCGCAGAACCGTCTCTTACTGCAAGAGACGCAGTGCGGACTGCGGGCTGGCGTTCGCCTGCGCCAACATCGCCGTGCCTGCCTGGACGAGGATGTTGAACCGAGCGAAGTTAGTGCTCTCCTGCGCCACATCCACATCCTTGATGCGGCTGTTCGCGGCGCTGAGATTGTCCTT